>JAZRNU010000032.1:0-8987 GCA_045648325.1 Eubacteriales bacterium
ATAAGGGAAGGGTAGGTAAAGAGGCCTGCGTTGATATTGTCGGCGTTTTTCTTTGATTTATCCTTAAACTGAGTCATTCTTGAAAGCTCACCGAACATTGTGTAGCAGGAAAGGATCCATGAAAGCTCGGCGTGCTCGGCAACGTGGCTCTGAATAAAAACGGGGTGCTTTTTGGCGTCTATTCCGCAAGCGATAAGCGAAGCCGCCATACCGAGAGTGTTTTTGCGAAGCTCGGCGGGATTCTGACGCACGGTAAGTGCGTGAAGGTCGGCAACGGAGAAGATGCTGTCGTATTCGTCCTGAAGAATTCTCCAGTTTTTAATTGCGCCGAGATAGTTTCCGAGGGTGAGATTTCCGCTCGGCTGAATAGCAGAGAACATTCTTTTTTGCTTTATCTCTGCCGTATTTTGATTGTTAAGCTGTTCGTTCATAAAATATCTCCTTGCAATAACGGTGTTTTTGTTAAAATTTCTTGCACTTTTTATAAGTTTATAGTATTATATTATGTAGAAAGCGAGCAAACCCGTAAGCCGAGTTCTGTTTTATGCAGTCATCTATCTCGAACAGCCGTTGCCGACTGTCTCCAGCCACCATGGAAACGGGACGGGCAGCCCCATGTGTTTCGCTGCGGTGTTGCTCCGGATAGGGTTTACAGGAAGCCTATGTTACCAAAGGCTTCGGTGAGCTCTTACCTCGCCTTTCCACCCTTACCTCGTAAACGAGGCGGTATATCTCTGTTGCACTTTCCCGGGAGTCGCCTCCGGCGGACGTTATCCGTTATCCTGCCCTGTGAAGCTCGGACTTTCCTCAGCAGGCAGTCTTTCGACCGTAGCCTGCCGCGACTGCTCGGTTTGCTCGCCGTAATATAATATAATATTTAGAGCAATTTGTCAAGTTTTACACGAAATATCACAAGAAAAGAGCGAAAAAATGGCTAAAAACGAAGTTGAAAAGATAATTAAGAAATCGAAAATAGAAATTTTGAAAACCTTTAACGCCGCCGAATCAAAGGATTTTGCGGGCGGATTTCTTATCTACAACCCCAAGGGCAGCGGCAAATTAAAGCTTATAGGCGGCACGGGAAAGGACAGGCACTCCTACGAGATACTTACCTTAAACGACCGTCCGCTTTTAAAGGTGCGCTCAAAGAAAACTCTTTTTGATGACGAAACCGAAAAAGAGGTTGCGGCAGGCGCATCTCTTGAAACGGTTATGAAGAAAAAGAGCTTTTTGCCCGAGGGCGTTTGCGAAAACGATTTGAAAACGATGGTTTACCGCTCACACGAGCTTATAAACTCGTTAAATCCCTCTCTTTATTTCGTAATAAAAAGGGATTTTTACCCTGCATCGGGTGACGGCGGCTATTTTCAGAGCCTTAAAAACGATTTCCGCACCGAGCCCTCGTCTTCAATGCTTTACGAGGCGTCGTCGGATATAAACCACTCCCTCTCTTATCTCCTTCCCACCAAGTCGGAGGTAAAGGATATGAGAATTTTAAACGAAAAAATGCTTCTTTGCGGCAAGGACCGCGCAGGTCTTTCGGTGGCGCTTCACCTCGGAAACGGCATAACGGTGCTTATTGACGGCCACGCCCGCGCAGCCGCCTCGGCGCTTCTTAACAAAAAGATTTCCTGCCTTTGCATAATTCCCGCATCGCGGCACATCAAAAAGGGCTTTAACAAATACACAATGGAGTTTGCATCGCTTAACACCGTTATTCCCGCGCTTCCCAAGCGCTACGGCGGCGAGGGATTTTTCGATATAAGCGACTGCGACAAGCCCGTTAAATACGTTGAAAAGCTACTTAACGATAAAAATCCCGCCTTTGACGAAACTCCGCTTGGGGAGCTTGACTCTGTAAAATTCCCCACCATTGCGGAAATCGTGGGTGAGTGCGGAAAGGAATGAAATTTATGAAAAATCCAAAGCAGATGATAGAGGGCGTTAAGGCAAGCTTTTCCGCCTTTAAGGAAAACAAAAAGCTTTATAATATCGTGAGGCTTTCCGCCTCGGCGGCAATAACGGTGCTTGTTATAATTCTCACCGTAGTTGCCTTAAAGGATATGGACTTTTCCACAATAGCCCACATTGAAAACGATTGGCGCCTTTTCTTTGTTGCGCTTCCCGTTTTTCTTGCAGGCCCCTTTTTCAAGTCGGCGTCGATGGCGTTTGGCTATGCAAAGGGAGATATGAGCTATTTCGACGCAATAAGGGTAACTATAATAGGCAACGGTCTTAACCTCGTGCTTCCCTTCAAGCTCGGCGAGGGTGTAAGGCTTTCTATGTACCCTCACGGTATGACGGTTGCAAAAAGAGCAAAATATTTCGGACTGATGCTCGTTTGCGAGGCGATTATGCTTCTTATCTTTATGCTTTTGAGCGGCATTTTTCAGATTTCGCAAAACAACTATATAACAGATGAGCAAAGATATTTTGACTTCTGGCTGCCCGCATTTTTCATTTTGCTTGCGGCGGTTCTGGCGGTTTCGGCGGTAGCGTTTATTTTCAAGCCCTCAAGAGCGCTTATAAAGGATCTTGTTACCACCGAAAAGGGGATAAATTCGCTTATCTTCAACGTTTTGAGCTGGTGCTCAACCTTCGTTGCAATAATTTTAGTGCTTCTTTCCTTCTCGAATATTTCGCTTTTCGTTGCAATTAAAATTGCCGCGTCGGTAATAGTGTTTATAAACCTTGCCGTGCTTATTCCCTCAACACCCGGTCAGCTTGGAATTTTTGAGCTTGCGGTAATGCTTTCCTTCCTCGCATCGGGTCTTACCCCCGAGCAGGGAGTTGTTGCAGGACTTTTGCTCCACCTTGTTTACTATATCTGCCTGCTTCCCGCAACGGGCGTTGTTTATTTCATTCACAGAATAAAGGTGCGCCGTGCCGAATCGCGCGAGCTTGCAACCAAGGAGAACTGAAAATGGCTAATAAGGTAACCGATTTCGGAGGCAACGCCTCCTTAATAACACTTACAAACGAAAAAGGAAGCTCTGTTTCGGTAACAACGGCAGGTGCGGCGCTCGTATCCTACGTTGTTGGAAAGCGCGACGTAGTGCTTGGCTATAATAACGGTGAGCACTATCTTTCCTCCGAGTCCTATCAGGGCGAGCTTGTGGGCAGATACGCCGGCCGTATTGCTCCTCCCTCCTTTTCACTTAACGGAAAGGAATATACCCTTTCCGAAAACACAAAGGGAGGCTCGCTTCACGGCGGCAAGGTTGGCTTTTCTCATAAAATATGGGAGATTTCCCGCCTTACTCCCGATTCGGTAACCCTTTCGCTTTCCTCGGAGGACGGCGACGAGGGATATCCAGGCAATCTCACGGTAAATATTACCTACACCTTAAACGAAAAAAGCGAGCTTTCAATGGAAATTACCGCAGAATGCGACGCCGACACCGTTTTCAATCCCACTCTTCACCCCTACTTTAACTTAAACGAGGATAAGCGTACGACTATCCTTTCTCATCTTCTTAAGGTAAATGCAGAGGGATTTACCCCTTTTAACGAGCTTTTCGTGCCCGATGGCACGGTAACTCCCGTTGAAAACACTCCCTACGATTTCAGAGATGCACGTCCCGTTTCAGATTGCGTTTTCGCATCGCACCCGCAGGTTGAAATGGGCAAGGGCCTTGATATGTGCTTCGTGCTTTCAAAGGGCTTTGATTTCGGCACCGCCGTCACCCTTGTTTCGGAGGACGGAAAATACGAGCTTGAAATTAAAACAGACCGTATTGCCGCAGTAATTTACAGCGCAAACTGGCTTGACGACCAAAACGGCAAGGACGGCCCCTTGTTTATGCATCAGGGCATTGCAATCGAAATGCAGATGTTCCCAAACAGCGTAAACGTACCCTCTTATCCGAGCACCGTGCTTAAGAAAGGTGAAAAATACAGATCTCTTACCGTTTACACCGTTACCGAGAGGTAAAAGGAGAATAAAATGGCAGATTTCACTCTCATAAAAGAGATAGTTACAAAAAACGAAGCCGACGCGATAGTGGTGCTTGACGAGCCGTCGATCCGCTTTTTTGCGGGAATCGATCTGTCTGATAACGCTGCGGTAATAACCGAAAACGGAATTTATCTCATTGCCGATCTTCGTTACTATGAGGACGTAAAAAAGCTTTCGGGCATTTGCGCCGTGAAAAACGAAAAGGGGCTTTTTGCCACCCTAAAGGAGCTTTTTTCGGGCCTTTCAATAAAGACGGCGCTTTTTGACGAAAACGCCCTTTCACTTGCAAAATACGAGGCGCTTTCGGAGCTTGTTTCCCTTAAAAAGGGCGGTGCAGATATTGCAAGGCTTCGCGCGGTAAAGGATAACGCCGCGATCTCCCATATCGAGGCGGCGCAAAGGATAACCGACGAGGCGTTTTCCCACGTTATCCCGCTTTTAAAAGAGGGGGTAAGCGAGCTTGATATCGTTTCGGAGATAATTTATTTTATGAAAAAGAAGGGCGCCTCCGAGGCGTTTGACACGATGGTGCTTTTTGGCGAGAAAAGCTCGGTGCCGCACGGTGTTCCCTCGGGAACAAGGCTTAAAAACAATATGCCTGTGCTTTTCGATTTCGGCGCAAAGCTAAACGGATATTGCTCCGATATGTCAAGAAGCTTTTATTTCGGAACTGCGGTGCCTGCGGAATACGAGGGCGCCTTTAACACCGTGCTTATGGCACAGGAGGCGGCGCTTTCGGGCATTTGCCTTGGAAAAAGCGGAAGAGAATGCGATGAGTTTGCAAGAAAAGTAATTGACGCCTCTGAATTTTCGGGGCTTTTTACCCACTCGCTCGGTCACGGTGTTGGCTGTGAAATTCACGAGTGGCCGAATTTCTCGCCCCGTGCCGATTACCTTATTCCCGAAAAATCGGTGTTAAGCGTTGAGCCGGGCGTTTACCTTGAGGGTAAATTCGGAATAAGAATTGAGGACCTCGTTTATATAACGAAGGACGGCGTGAAAAATCTCACCTCCTCCCCCAAATTTTTAAAGCTTTAAAAAGAAAAAATCCACCGTTAGGGTACCTACCGTAAAGCAGTTTTATATTCAACTCAAAAAGGACGAGGTTTTCCTCGTCCTTTTTGCACACCTCCTTGCCTACAAGGTGTAGTGTGTTATACTTCCTTTTTACTTTCGGGCGATAAAAGAATGATGTTTTTGCTTGCGCAAAAGTGATGTTATTCGCTTCGCTCATAATGATGTTGCTCCCGATGGTCGCAATGATGTGATGTTTGCCCACTGTGCCGAAGGCACAACATCATTGCCGAAGGCTACATCATTAGGCGAAGCCGACATCACTTGCCCGCGAGGGCAAACATCGTTCGGCTGACCTGCTTTATCGCAGGTCGCCGTTAGGGTGGATTTTTTGTTGGGGGGAGGAAGATAGCCGCGCAAAAGCGGAAAACCTCGCCGTTTTCACGGTTTTTACTTTGCAGCTCAATCAATCACCGTGGGGGTTTTTCCTATTCCGAGTGCTTGCGAGGTAAGCGACTGCCAGCTTTTGCAGCCGCAGATGCCGTCGGAAGAAAGCCCGTTTTCGGTCTGAAAGCGTCGAAGCGATGAAAGGGTGCGGTTTCCGAAAATGCCGTCAAGCCCCGAGCCGGTGTAGCCAAGCGCGTTAAGGGCGTCTTGCAGAATGAGAACGTAAACGCCTCGGCTTCCGTAAGAAACGGTTATGTAGCCACCCGACGGGCAGGCAGGCGGTGAAAGCCGTTTATCAAAATGCACCCAGGTGGGAGTAAGGCTTCTGGGCTCAACGTAGCTCCATCTTCCAAAGCTTTTTGCCGCGTTCCAGAGTGAGCGGCGGGTTGAGGCGGAAAGCACCTGACCGCAATCAAAGGAGCCGCCCGCGTAGTGCTGACTCTGCTTGCCGTGTCCACCCTCCCAGATACGCTTAAAGGCGTATCCCACGGGAATGATTTTGCCGTAATATCTCCTGAATGAAACAAAGGTTTCCATAAATCTGCGGTCTGTCCAGATAACGTTGGCGCGGCACGACCCGCGAAACTCTCCAACGGTGAGAAACGTCCCCGTGGTGTAGGGCATAGGCTCCGAAAGACGGCGGTAATATCGTTCAATTTTATTGGTTGCGTTATTATATACCAAAACGGTAGTCATTTCAAATCCTCCAAACAAGCGGTTTATCTTATTTTATGCCGCAAAGCGTCTTTTTGTTATTCTTTTCCTTGACTTATCTCTCATATTATTGTAAAATTTATAGTGGTATATTATATAATGGCAAGGTGTATTCAAAATGAAATGCAACAGCTGCGGAAAAGAAATCAAGGAATTCGACGTCGTCTGCTCACATTGCGGAGCCGACGTTTCTTCAAACGAAATAGCGGTTATGGAGCCTGCAGGTGAGGAAAAGGCAAAAGAATCGCAAAAGGGTCGCCGTGTGGGCGCACTTGCCCTTGGCATAATTTTGCTTTCGGTAATATCGTTTATTGCGGTTATGGCAATCTTTATTGCCTCGGCGGGAAAAAAGTCGGCAAACTTCTCCGTTGCGCCGATAAGAGTGGGAGATACTCTGTTTTACAATACGGGCGAAAACCTCGTGCGCAAAAACACCGCCACGGGTGAGATAATGGCATCTGAATTCGTTGGCGGCACCCCCGTTTCCTTTACCGTTTCGGGCAAATACGTTTACTATATTTCCGAGGGCGCTCTTTGTAAAAACGATTTTTCCCTTGAAAACGAGAAAAGGCTTTTAACCGACGTTGAAAGCGCCGTAATTTATAAAAACGAGATATATTTTATCCCCGCTTCAAACCCCTCGCAGTTAAAAAAGTGCGACCTTTCGGGCAAAAATCCCCGTCTTGTAACGGTGGTTGGCGACGGTGACCGCGAAAACGCAAAAAAGATGGCGGCATCGGAGGGAATTATCTATATGCTTAAGGGCGAAAAGCTTTATCTTTTCGATATTGAAAGGGAAGAGCTTTCGGTTATGCTTGAGGGAGAGAAGCCCGTTTCATCTATCTCCTTTACAAAGGAAAACGGCGCCGTAGTTTACACCGACGGAATAAACAAGCTCTACCTTACGGGAATGAGAGAGGGAAGCTTTAACGCCTCGGTTTCGGCTGCCGCCGTGTGGAACAGAACGGTTTACGGCGCGGTCGTATCCGACGGCACCGTTTCGGCAGGCGCGATAAATTTAAACAAGGGAACGCTTGACGAGTGGTTTGACCTGAAGGTAAGCGGCGAGGCAACCGTTGAGATAACTGCCGACGGCGGAGGATTTTTCCTCTTGATTTCGGTAAACGAGGGCGGCGCGATGCGCTACGGCGTTTGGGAAATAACCAGAAACGGCAAAACGGTAAATAAAATTTATTCAAATATTTCTGAAATATAAAAAAGGAAGTGCTTAAAATGGAAAGACGCGACAAGGAAAACTACTATCTTGACATTGCCCAGACGGTTCTCGAAAGAGGCACCTGTCTTCGCAGAAATTTCGGTGCGATAATCGTAAATAACGACGTTATCGTTTCCACCGGTTATACGGGTGCGCCGAGAGGCAGAAAAAACTGCAGCGATCTCGGAAAATGCATTCGCGAGGAGCTTAAAATAAACAGAGGCGAGCGCTATGAGCTTTGTCGCTCGGTTCACGCCGAGGCAAACGCAATTATTGCCGCAAAGAGAGATGAAATGCTCGGCGCAACTCTTTACCTTGTTGGCAAAGAGATGAAAACAGGCGAGATAATGCGTGACGCAAACTCCTGCGCAATGTGCAAGCGTCTTATCATAAATGCGGGCATCTCCCGCGTTGTTGTGAGAAACGACAGCGAAAAATACACCGTTATCGACGTTCGCGACTGGATTTATAAGGACGATTCTCTCGGAGAGAGCTTCGGATATTGATTTTAACGTTTTAAAGGAAGTGACCTTCCGTGTATGCAACCGTGTGGTCGATAGGTCTTACGGGAATAGCAGGGCAAAGGGTGAAGATCGAGGCGGATTTTGCCGAGGGCAAATCGTCTTTTGACATTGTAGGTCTTCCCGACGCCGCCGTAAAGGAGTCAAAGGAGCGGGTGCGCTTTGCAATGACAAACAGCGGATATATTTTTCCCGAGGGAAAAATAACGGTAAACCTTGCACCTGCCTGTGTGAGAAAAGAGGGCTCGGCGTTTGACCTTGCAATTTGTCTTGCCCTTACGATAGCGAGCGGACAAGCCGCCCCCGCAAACGATAAAACCGCTTTTTTGGGCGAAATCTCGCTAAACGGCGAGCTTGTTGCCACAAAGGGAATACTCCCTGCGGTAATTTCGGCCTCGGAGCTTGGCTTTGACGAGATAATAATTCCCGCCGCAAATGAAAAAGAGGCATCGGCAGTTAAAAGCACCGGCGCCCGTGCCGCGTTTACCCTTCGCGATGCGGCGGCGCATATTTCAGGGAAAAAGCCGATAAAGGAAGTTGAATATACCCCGTTTGAACCCACCTTTTCCTTTGATGCCTCGCTTGATTTTGCCGACGTAAAGGGGCAGATAATGGCAAACCGCGCAATGGAGATTGCCGCCGTAGGCGGTCACAATCTGTTGCTTATAGGACCTCCCGGCTCGGGTAAGAGCATGCTTGCGAAAAGGCTTCCTTCAATAATGCCGCCCATCAGCTACAACGAGGCGATTGAAACCACAAAAATATATTCCGTTGCGGGGCTTTTGAATAAAGAAACCCCCGTTATAACGGAGCGCCCCTTCCGTTCACCCCACCACACCGCAACCGTTGCGGGACTTACGGGCGGCGGCTCGGTGCCCCGTCCGGGTGAGATTTCCCTTGCACATAACGGAGTTCTGTTTCTCGATGAGCTTCCCGAATTCAGGAGCGATGTTCTTGAGGTGCTCAGGCAGCCTCTTGAAGACGGGGAGGTCACAGTGTCAAGAGTATCGGGTAGCGTTACATATCCAAGCAGGTTCATGCTCGTGTGTGCCATGAATCCCTGCAGATGCGGGTGGTACGGCCATCCCTCGGGCAGATGCAGGTGTTCGGAACAAGT
>JAZRNU010000033.1:0-6236 GCA_045648325.1 Eubacteriales bacterium
ACTTTTAGCTCGTGCCAAAAAAGAGTTTTTGCATTTAGCAGAGCAAAATTCCGGTAAAACCGTTATGGTTGCAACCCATGCAGCACTTATCCGCAGTATGTGTTGTGTATGGAAAAACATTGATATTCGTGATGCACAGACAATACCATGGGTATCAAACGCTTCGGTTTCCTGTGTGACTTATGATGAAGGAAAATGGGAGGTTGAGAATATCGGTTACGATGAGCATATTGCTGATATACTTTCAAAATTACCTGTGACAAATTGAGATAATAACTTCCATATATTATCGACAATTTTTTGAACTTAAAAAATATTATCAAAAAAATCAAATTTTTTCAAAAAAATGCTTGATTTTCCAAGCATATTGTGTTAAACTATTATGCGGTTAATACACACACATATGGATGTGCACGGGCTTTGCACAAAAATCCGACATAGTTTTTGTGTCCTTTGTACAGGCGAAGTATGTGGAGGGTAACAAATTTATTGGAGGTGTTTTAATATGTCAGTTATTTCTATGAAACAGTTGTTGGAAGCAGGTGTTCACTTCGGTCACCAGACCAGAAGATGGAACCCTAAGATGGGCGAGTATATCTATACCGAAAGAAACGGTATATATATCATCAATCTTCAGAAAACAGTTAAGAAGATTGTAGAAGCTTATGATTTCATCAAGGAAGTTGCAGAAAGCGGCGAAAGCATTCTTTTCGTAGGTACCAAGAAGCAGGCTCAGGATTCCATTAAGGAAGAAGCTGAAAGAGTTGGTATGTACTATGTTAATGCAAGATGGCTCGGCGGTATGCTC
Source organism: Eubacteriales bacterium (assembly GCA_045648325.1). Lineage (GTDB taxonomy): Bacteria > Bacillota > Clostridia > Oscillospirales > RGIG5299 > RGIG5299. Next base: position 809 of record JAZRNU010000033.1, read on the forward strand.
ACCAACTTCAAGACCATTCGCAAGAGAATCGAGCGCCTCAATCAGCTTGACAAAATGGCAGAAGACGGCACCTTCGATCTTCTCCCCAAGAAAGAAGTAGTAAAGCTTAAGTTAGAAGCAGAGAAGCTTCAGAAATACCTCGGCGGTATCCGCGAGATGCACAAGCTTCCCGCAGCTATCTTTATAGTTGACCCCAAAAAAGAGAGAAACGCAGTTTCCGAAGCTCGCAAGCTCGGTGTGCCGATCATTGCTATCGTTGACACCAACTGCGACCCCGATGAGATCGATTATCCCATTCCCGGAAACGACGATGCTATCAGAGCAGTTAAGCTCATAGCTGAAACTCTTGCAAACGCAGTTATCGAAGCAAACCAGGGCGAAACCGCTTCCGTTGCTGACGAAGCTGACGAGAGCATCGACCTCGAAGAAAACAACTGAGTGAGGTAAGGAAAATGAATTTTACAGCTAAAGACGTTCAGGCATTAAGAGAGCAGACCGGCTGCGGCATGATGGACTGCAAAAAGGCTCTTACCGAGTGCAATGGCGATATGGACAAAGCAACCGACTATCTTCGTGAGAAGGGTCTTGCAGCAGCTGTTAAGAAATCTACCAGAATCGCTGCAGAAGGCGTTATCGATTGCTATATTGAAAACGGCAAGGGCGTTATCATCGAAGTTAACGCTGAAACCGACTTCGTTGCAAAGAACGATAAATTCCAGAGCTTTGTAAGAAACTGCGCAGTAACCGCAGTTAAGAATCAGCCCAAGACCGTTGAAGAGCTCAAGGCTCTTCCCATCGAAGGCGATAAGGGCACCGTTGAGGAAGCTCTTAAAGATAAGATCTTCACTATTGGCGAGAACATGAACATTCGTCGTTTCGAGCTTGTTGAGGGCAAGGTATACTCTTACATTCACGGCGGCGGCAAGATAGGAGTTATGACCGTTCTTGATACCGAGCTTGCAGACAGCGAAGAGCTTGCTGCAATCGGTAAGGGCATCAGCATGCAGATCGCAGCTATGAATCCCCAGTATCTCTGCCCCGAGTGCATTCCCGCAGAAGTAGTAGAGAAGGAAAAGGAAATCATCATCGCTCAGATCAAAAACGATCCCAAGAACGCTTCAAAGCCCGATGCTATCATCGAGAAGATGGTTGGCGGCAAGCTTGTTAAGTACTACGAGGGCGTTTGCCTTACTCATCAGGCATACTTCCTTGATCCCGACGGTGCTTCCGTTTCCAAGTTCCTTGAGAACGAGAGCAAGAAGCTCGGCGGTAAGGTTGCTATAAAGGGCTACGTTCGTTTCGAAAGAGGCGAAGGTCTCGAGAAGAGATGCGACAACTTTGCTGAAGAAATCGCAAAGATGACCGCAGGCAAATAATTAAATCAAAAAACTTTAAAACCTCTGCATTTTGCAGAGGTTTTTTCTTGCCTTTTTGCTCTAAATATTATATAATATTTCCAAGTAAATTTACGGAGTGATAATATGAACTGGTCTGAAATAACCGTATATACAACAAAAGAGGGAATAGACGAGGTAAGTCGCATTGTGCTTGAATGCGGCGCAGAAGGCATCGTCATTGAGGACGAAACCGATTTCCTTGATTTTCTTGAAAACAACCGCTCGCGCTGGGATTACGTTGACGAGGAGCTTCTTAGTAAAAAGCATTGCGAAACCAATATAAAAACCTACGTGCCTTGCGATGAAACCGGATTTGAAATATTCAAAAAGATAGAAGCGGCAGCGGAAAATCTCAAGAAAACCGATTCAAACGCAAAATTCGGAAGACTTCAGGTTGAGGCAAGCCAAAGAGATGATTCGGAATGGAAGGATAAGTGGAAGGAATATTTCAAACCGTTCTGTGTAGGCCAAAAGCTTTACATCTGCCCTGCATGGATAGAAGGTGACGTTCCGAGCGGCAGAAGTGAGGTAAAGCTTGAAACTGGTCAGCTTTTCGGCACGGGCCTTCACGCAACGACCCGACTTTGCCTTGATTCTCTGGAAAAATACGTGAATAACAGCTCGAATATCCTTGATCTTGGCACGGGAAGCGGAATTCTGGCGGTTGCGGCGGCAAAGCTCGGCGCATCTTCCGTTCGCGCAATAGATATCGACGACGGAGTTTATAAAACGCTTGAAAACAATTTAAAGCTCAATAATATAGCGGCGGAAACCTTTGAGATCGTTGCCGGCGACGTGCTTTCAAATAAAAAAATAATGGTCGGAAGAAACGAAAAATACAACGTGATAGTTGCAAATATCGTTGCCGACGTTATTATCGCTCTTTCGAAAATTACAGGTGAATTCCTGGAAAAAGACGGTATCTTTATGGTATCCGGCATAATAGAAGAAAGAGCCGCGGAGGTTGAAGCTGCACTTATCGCAAACGGATTTTCCGTAATTGAGCACAGAAAGCTTGACGGCTGGAATGAATTTGTTTGCAAATTAAAGATTAGCGGAGAATGAAAAAATGCCGAGATTTAACGTTAATATAATCAATGGAAAAGCGGAGATAACGGGGGAGTCCTACCGTCATCTCACAAGGTCGCTTCGCGTCAGAATCGGCGATGAAATCGAGGTGACCGACGGCGAGTACAATTATACGGCAATAATCGATGAAATTGATAAAAACGCGGCATATCTTTCTGTTTTGAACCGTCGCGACAGTAATGAGCCTTTTGCGAAAATCACCCTTATTCAAGGGCTGCCAAAGGGTGATAAAAGCGAGCTTATTATTCAGAAATGCGTAGAGCTCGGCATTTATGAAATAATCTTTTTTGCCGCAGAAAGAAGCGTTGTAAAGCTTGACTCCAAACAAAAGGCGGCAAAGGAAGAACGCTACGCAAAAATAGCGGCGTCTGCCGCCGAGCAGTCGGGTAGAGCAGTTACTCCCGCCGTAAGAATTGCGGATAATCTTAAAGACGCATTAAACGGAATTGAAAACGCTTTTTTGGTTTACGAAAAGGCAACGGAGGGAATTACCTTAAGAACCGTATTGTCAAGCGGAGAGGTTACCGACTTTGCTTATATAATCGGCCCCGAGGGCGGTATCGGCGAAAATGAGTTAAAGGTTTGTGATGAAAAGAAAATCCCGCAAATAACGCTCGGAAAGCGTATTTTGCGAACTGAAACCGCCGCAATTGCCGTAGCAGCCTCCGCAATGTGTTTGCTTGGTGAATTGGAATAAAAAAATAGTGAAAAATCTGCGAAAATAGTAAAAAAACAGTTTACTTATAAGCCGATTTATGTTATTATAATATATATTATATTTAGAGATAAAGGTGTGAGGTAATTGTCAAGAGTAATTTCGGTTCTTTCGGGAAAAGGCGGAGTGGGAAAAACCTTTTTTTCGGCAAACGTTTCCGCTGCCGTTTCCGAGCTTAACAGAAAAATTCTTGTTATTGATTTTGATATAGGGCTTCGCAACCTTGATCTTGCTCTCGGCATGCAGGATTCCACTCCGTTTGATTTTACCGACGTATTAAACGGCACGGCAGATATAGAAAACGCAATTTCGGCTCATTCGCTTCATAAAAATCTTTATTTCCTTGGCGGACCGCAGTTTTGTGACGTTTCCGACATAGACGAGGCGGCTTTTTCTGGGCTTGTTCAAAAGCTAAGGGAGCAATTTGATTTTATTTTTATCGACTGCGCCGCAGGAATAGGCAAAGGCTTTTTAATGGCGGCAAGAGCTTCCGATTCGGTAATACTTATTGCAACTCCCGAAAATGCCTCTGTGCGTGACAGCGAAAGAACGAGCGTGCTTCTTCGCGAAAGCGGAATGAAGGATATCTTTCTTGTTGTAAACAGAGTGCGTCCGAAGGAAATCAAAAAAGCCGAGCTTAACAATATCGATGATATTATCGACACGGTAAACATCAGGCTTTTGGGGCTTATCCCGGAGGACGATAAGACTGCTGTAAGAGGAAATAAAGGTGAGCTTTGCATCGACAGTAAAAAGGCAAAGTCACAGGCAATCGCCGTTAAGAATATTGCAAAACGAATAATTGGTGTTGAAACGCCGTTATACAGATTCTGGAAATAAGGAGAGGTTTTAATGAATATAGCAATCATAGCAAGTGACAAAAAGAAAGAATTGATGATTCAGTTCTGCATTGCATATTGCGGAATTTTGAGTAAGCATAATCTTTGCGGTACGGGAACCACCGCAAAGCTCGTATCCGAAGCAACAGGCCTTCGTGTTCAGGCATTTTTAAGCGGAAGCCACGGCGGCGAGGAGCAGATTGCAGGTAGAATCGCATACAACGAAATCGACGTTCTTCTCTATTTCCGTGATCCTCTTGTAATTACTAATTGCGATCCCGATCAATCGTCGCTTCTTCGCCTTTGCGATATGCACAATATTCCCGTAGCAACAAACGTTGCCACCGCAGAAATAATCATTATGGCAATAGAGAGAGGCGACCTTAACTGGCGCGATATCGTAAATCCTAAAAACAGATAAAGAATATCCGCTCCCGCAAGGGCGCGGATTTTACGAGTAAAGGAATAATTATGGAACTTATAACAAAAGCCCCTCGCGGCACGGCGGACGTTTTACCGCCCGAATCAGAAAAATGGCAAAAGGTCATAAGCATAGTAAGAAAAACAGCGTCTGACTTTAACTTAAAAGAGGTAAAGACCCCCACCTTCGAGCATACCGAGCTTTTTGAGCGCGGTGTAGGCGGAACTACCGACGTTGTTCAAAAGGAAATGTACACCTTTAACGATAAGGGTGGAAGAAGCATAACCCTTCGTCCCGAAGGCACGGCCTCGGCAGTAAGAGCGGTTTTGGAGAGCGGACTTTACGGCGGTGCAATGCCTTTAAAGCTCTTTTACGAAATTCCTTGCTTCCGCTACGAAAAGCCTCAGGCGGGCAGACTTCGCGAATTCCATCAGTTCGGTGTTGAAATATTCGGTGCCAAAACCGTTGCGGCAGACCTTGAGGTTATAATGCTCGGTGACACGGTGCTCAAACGTCTTGGACTTAAAAACGTTTTGCTTTCAATAAATTCAATCGGCTGTAAGGAATGCCGTGCGAAATATAAAGAGGCGCTTATAAAATATTTCTCCGATTATAAGGATACAATCTGCGAAACCTGCCTTTCAAGACTTGAAAAAAACCCTCTTCGAATTCTTGACTGCAAGTCGGATATCTGCAAATCGGTAAATAAAGACGCTCCCTCGATTCTCGATTATCTTTGCGACGGATGTAAAAACGATTTCTCATCGCTTCGTGAAAAGCTTGACCTTATCGGAATCAACTACGTAGTAGATGACCGCATAGTAAGAGGCCTTGATTATTACAACGGCATAGTATTCGAGTTTTCAAGCAAGGAAATAGGCTCGCAGTCACAGCTTCTTGCAGGCGGCAGATATGATGGCCTTGCTTTGGAAATCGGCGGTGGGGAGCTTGCAGGTCTTGGGTTCGG
>JAZRNU010000034.1:0-2229 GCA_045648325.1 Eubacteriales bacterium
AGGGGGATGATGTTATTTGAGAATAGTTGTCAAAGAGGACAAGGAGATTGTAGAGTTTTGGTTAACAAATGAAGAAAAAAATGACAAAGAGATTAAAGACGCGGTTACTCTGCAATGCAAGGAATGGAAAAAGAAAAACTATTATCCCGTAATCTTTCAATCGGGAGGAGGTGATTTAAAAGAAAGTATAGAAGGCTTGCTTCGGCACAGTTGCGAATTGGCGGCAAAAGAAGAAACGGCAATGGATAATGCAGGATAATATAAAATCTTTTTCCAACCTTGACCGCATAAGCGTAATTGCTTGTGCGGTTTTCCATATATTAACGGTTGTATCGTCCCCCTTGTTATGTCACAATGTTGTTATAAATAAAACAGTTAGGAGATAAAAACTTGAAAATAGCAGGATACTGCAGAATTTCTGTTGACGTGGAGCTGGATAAAGATAATACGTCTATCGAAAACCAGAAACTGATCATACAGGATTACGTAAGCAAATATTTTGAAGATGCCGAGCTTGATTTTTTCGTTGACCGTGACTGCAGCGGTTATACTTTCGAGCAACGCGATAATTATCTAAAAATGCGACGGCTTTTGATGAACGGGACCTATAAGCTCCTGATTGTCAAAGACTTCTCGCGTTTTTCTCGCCGAAACAGCAGAGGTCTTGCTGAGCTTGAAGATTTGCGTGATGCAGGGCTCAGAATCATTTCAATCGGTGATAACGTAGACTACCCTACCAATGAGGATTGGTTACAGATTCAGTTTCGTTTTCTTATGAACGAAATTCCCGTTACCGAAACGTCCAAAAAGGTTAAATCGGTTGTTAAACGCCGTCAGGAAGAGGGTAATTGGTTAACTGCCGTACCCTACGGTTATTCGTTGAATTCATCTAAAAACAAAAGGATTAAGGTTGAGCAGGCGGAAGCGGATATTGTCCGACTGATATTTGAACTTTATAACAAAGGATGGGGGTATAAGAAAATTGCAAATCATCTGACAGAGATGCAGACGTTAACCCCACACGCAAGCAGAAAGGCAAGAAAAGAAGCAAACGGTGAAGATTGCAAATATAAGCACAAAACCGTGTGGAGCATTGCAACCGTTCAAACTATCTTGCAGAACGATTTTTATATCGGAACTCTGCGTCAGGGCAAATCTACTCGTACCAAGATTAACGGGGATGCTAAAAAGGTTGACGAAAGTGATCAACTTGTTTTTGAGAATCATCACGAAGCGATAATCGATAAACGCACGTTTGCCTTAACTCAGGAAGCTTTGAAAAAAAGAACGAGGTATCATTACAGAGGGGTAAAGAAAAACCCTAACGTTTATTCAGGCTTTCTTTTGTGCGGTGATTGCGGGAATCCGATGTTTCCGATGAACAAAACCGATGCGAGACCTGCATACCGTTGCGGTGAATATCATAAAAGAGGTCTCAAAGCTTGCACAAGCCATCATATAAGAGTGGATTTGCTTGATACCATTATTAAAAGTTATCTGCAAATGGTCAGGGATAACTCTGCGGTGATGATATTGCAGTTGGAGTCATCTATTAAAGACTTTAAGAAATCGGCTGTAAGCTCCCGACAGACAGTTGACGCTCTTGAAATACAGTTGGAAGCGGCAAAAAACGAGCTTAACTCCTATATAAAGCAAAAAACCCGTGAGCTTTTGCGTAACCCTGATAATGAAGAAGTTATTGAGGAATCTTTTAACGAGCTTATAGATGAAGCTCAAAATAAAATCAAGGGTTTGCAAAACCATATTACGCTCGTCAGAGAGAAAGAAAAAACGGTTGTCAGAGTCAGCAAGGTTGCCAAATCTGCCATTGAGATTTTCGACAGTATACTCGATAAGGAATGTCTTGATAAAGAGGATTTGGAGCTTATCGTTGATAAGAAATATGTATATGAAGACCGTGTTGTGGTAGAATTGAAAGCTGACATTGACAGCATTTTAAAATGTAAGGACTTTTCCGAAACGGAGGAAGCCGCAAATTTTAATTCAGGCACTGTAGATATCGCATCAACTGAAATAGTCCAAGTGAGCAGGAATCACTCGGACAAGGTTTACAGTGTCAATGTTATCAGTGACGGAGACCCGTTGGAGATTTATACAGATTCGGACGGGGAGGTTATATTCAAAAAATATTCGCCCATAGGGGAGTTATCTTCAATAACATCACAGTATGCCGAAGTTCTTTTCAGAGGTACGGGGCTTCCCGTTGTT
>JAZRNU010000035.1:0-4922 GCA_045648325.1 Eubacteriales bacterium
TATACTACAACAACCGAAAAAAAGCAAGTGTTTTTTTTATTTTTTTTTAAAATATTTCTTTTTTTCATTTCATCATTGAAAAATTACGCCAAATATTATATAATTTATATAGTATTTTTTATTCCGGAGTTTATTTATGCGTAAGGTTTTGAGTCAGTTAAGGCGTGCGGTTGACGATTACGGTCTTATTTCGGAGGGCGACGTTATTGCCGTTGGTGTTTCGGGCGGCAAGGATTCCCTCGTTTTGCTTGCAGGTCTTGCGGCGCTTAAGAAATTTTATCCCAAAAAATTCGATTTGATCGGCATCACCCTTGATATGGGCTTTCAGGGTGCCGATTATTCTCCCATTGCCGATTTTTGCCGGGAGCAAGGCATTGATTACCGTATTATCAAAACGGAGATTGGCAAGATAATTTTCGACGTGCGCAAGGAGTCAAATCCCTGCTCGCTTTGTTCCCGCATGAGGCGCGGCGCTCTTAACGAGGAGGCGGTGCGTCTTGGCGCAAACAAGGTGGCTCTCGGGCACAATTTTGACGATGCCGTTGAAACCTTTATGCTAAACCTCTTTTTCGAGGGCAGAATCGGCTGTTTTTCTCCGAAAAGTTATCTTGACAGACGTGAGATAACGGTAATACGTCCGATAATTTATATGCCCGAAAGGGATTGCTCGAGTGCGGCAAAAAGGCTCGCACTTCCCGTTTGTTCTTCGCTTTGCCCCGCAAACGAGCACACCGAAAGAGAGAATATGAAAACCCTTCTCCGCGAGCTTGAAAAGGATAACAAAGGACTCAGGGAGCGCATCTTCGGCGCGATGGTGAGAAAAAATATCGACGGCTTCGGTGCCTTTGAAAGAGAGGACGAGGAAAAATGAATTTTGCACTTTCCACCGCCTGCTTTTTCCCCGAAGAGCCGGAAAAAGCTTTTTTGAGAGTTAAAAGACTCGGTTTTTCCTCTGCAGAGGTGTTTTTGAATACCGATTACGAGGTTTCAAGGGAATATGTCAAGGAGCTTTTATCACTTTCACAAAGCGAGGGAGTGAAGATCGTTTCGGTCCACTCGCCCTTTGGCTATGCGGAGCCTTACCTCTTTTTCTCACCCTATTTAAGAAGGCGTGACGAGGCGCTTGACCGTTATGAGAGAATGTTCGAGGCGCTTTCGGCACTCTCTCCCGTTATTTTTAATTTTCACGGCGGATTTTTAACAAATGCCGATGCGCTTTCGCTCGGAATTGAATATTACGCAAAATTAAAGGAGCGCGCTGATAAATACGGCATTATCTTTTCGCAGGAAAACGTAAACAGATACACCTTTTCCACACCCGAAAACATAAGGGCTTTAAAAAGCGCAGTGCCCGACTGTCATTTCACCTTTGACATAAAGCAAGCCAACCGTGCAGGCTTTTCGCCCTTTGAGGTATTGGAGGCAATGGGTAAAAACGTAAGTCATTTCCACGTTAACGATTACAATGAAAGAGTTGACTGTCTTTTACCCGGTGCGGGAAGCTTTCCGCTTAAAGAAATCTGCAAACGTCTTTTTGAAAAAGGATTTAGCGGCACCGCCGTTACCGAGGTTTACAGAAAGAGCTTTGGCGCAGAGGAAGAAATTATAAAATCGCGGGAATTTCTGGAGGGGTTAAAATGGTAACGCTCGGAAACGGTTGGGACAAGCTTCTTGCCCCCGAATTTGAAAAGGAATATTATCTGAAGCTTCGCAAATTCTTAAAGGAGGAATACTCCCGCTTTAACGTTTACCCCGATATGTTTGATATCTTCAACGCCCTTAAATACACCGATTACAACGACGTTTCAGCCGTTATTCTGGGGCAGGACCCCTACCACGGCAAGGGGCAGGCCGAGGGGCTTTGCTTTTCGGTCAAGGAAGGGGTTTTAAAGCCGCCCTCGCTTGTAAACATCTTTAAGGAGTATTCAAGCGACCTTGGTTTTAAAGAGCCGGAATCGGGTTCTCTTAAAAAGTGGGCGAAAAACGGGGTGCTTTTACTAAACACCTCCCTTACCGTAAGAGAGGGCATGGCAAACAGCCACAGCGGCAAGGGCTGGGAGATTTTCACAAACCGCATAATAGAGCTTTTAAACGAGCGCGAAAAGCCGATAGTTTTTATTTTATGGGGAAGAAACGCAAGGGACAAAAAGGCGCTTATTACAAACAAGAGCCATCTTATTCTTGAAGCCGCCCACCCAAGCCCTCTTTCTGCCTATAACGGCTTTTTCGGTTGCCGCCATTTTTCAAGAGCAAACGAATTTTTAAGAAAAAACGGTCTTTCGGAAATTGATTGGCAGCTTTGAGCTTTAAAATTAAAAATCCTTCGCAAATATTGCGAAGGATTTTTTGTTATTCGGTTTCGTTATAAAGCAAGGCAAACCAGAAGGTGCTTCCCTTTCCTTCCTCGCTCTTTACACCGCAAGCGGCGCTTCCGCGCTTTGACTCGTTGTGAAGATTTATTACCGATTTTACTATTGAAAGGCCGAGTCCGCTTCCCGTCTGGGCGCGCTTGTGCTCCTTATCAACCTTGTAATAGCGTTCCCAGATGTTTTTAAGCTTATCCTCGGGAATGCCCGTGCCGTAGTCAATTACCCCTACGGTTACGTATTTTTCGGTAACCTTTTGCTCTACCGTTACCTTTTTTATTCCGCCCGCGTGAATAACGGCGTTGTTAAGAAGGTTATAAATTACCTGCGAAATGCGAAGCTCATCGGCCTTTACCGTTATTTCGCGGTCAAAAATAAATTCAAACTCAAAGCCTTCCTTTTCTATAAGCCTTTTAAAGCGTTCAATAGTATCAGAAACGGTTTTGGTCAAGTTAAATTCCTTAATATCGAGCTTTACGGTACCCGATTCGAATTTGCTCATATCGAGTATATCGGTAACAAGGCTGCTTAATCTTCTTGCCTCGTCGATTACTATTTGCAAATTTTCGGGGGTGTTTTCGTCGGGAATATCTCTCATTACCTCGCTGTAGCCGGTAATAAGGGTAAGGGGCGTTCGAAGGTCGTGGCTTATATTTGCAATAAGCTCGCTTTTTAATTTATCAACCTTTGAAAGCTCCTTTGAGGCGTAATCAAGGCTTTCTCCAAGCTCGGAAATTTCCTCATAGCCGCCCGCAGAGGAAAAGTCGGCCTGATAGTTTCCTTTTGCCAGCTCGTGCGCCGATTTTGAAAGCTTTGATATGGGCCTTGAAATAAATCTTGCAAAAAGCATTGCAAGTATAAGGCCTATAATTGCAAGAATTGCGGTTATTACGTATATCTGAATCCTCAAGGTTTGCACCGTTGCGTTTACGGGGGAGATCATTCCGTTAATAAAAACGGCTACCTCGCCGTATTTTTCGCTTTCGATGATTTTTACGTAAATTACGCTTTCGGTGCTGAAAACGCCGTTTTTCTTATCGGTAAATTCCTTACCGAAGCCGTCAAAGGAAAAGTGCTCGGTTATGCCGCGGGAATCCAAAAGCGCCTTTTCTATCATTTTAACCTTTGAAGCGTGGCTTACGTGGTGAATTATACAGCCCGATATATAATCCTTTGAGGAGATTTCGTTGCCGCTTAAATCGGTGACCAGTATGCAAACCTCATTTTTACGGGCAATATATTCAAGCTCGGTTGAAAGGGATTCGCTTTCTATTACTGCCGAAACGGAATAGGCGGCGCCCTTTGTTTCATTTGTTTTTATGAATTTGTAGAAATCCTCAAGAAAAATCACCTGAAAGAGCCAGAGGATCAGAAGCACCGATGCCGTAAAGGCACCGAAGCAGGCGAAAAGCCGCCATTTTATGCTTATGTAACGGCGGCTTTTATTTTTATTTTTCGGTTGTTCGTTATTCTTTTTCAAAACGGTATCCAACCCCTCTGAGAGTGGTTATGAGTCGGCTGTAATCGCCAAGGCTTTTGCGGAGAAGCTTTATGTGAGTATCCAAGGTGCGGTCATCGCCGTAATAATCGTATCCCCACACGTCGGAGATAAGACGCTCTCTCGTAAGGGCAACTCCTCTGTTTTTAACAAGGTAAAAGCAAAGGTCGTATTCCTTTGGGAACATTGATATTTCGGTGCCGTCGATTTTCACCGTTCTTGCGGTAAAATCTATTTCAAGCCCCTCTATCGTTACCGTTTCGTGACGGTTTAACGAGCCGTTTGAGCGCTTGATTATTGCCTCTGCCCTCGCCATAAGCTCCTTGGGAGAAAAGGGCTTTACAACGTAATCGTCGGCGCCGAGCTCAAAGCCGTGAATTTTATCGTATTCCTCGCCTCTTGCCGAAAGCATAAGCACGGGAGATTGCGAAAATTTGCGAAGCTCCTTAACGGCAGAAAAGCCGTCAAGCTCGGGCATCATAACGTCCATAATAATAAGGTCAAATTCGATCTTTTTTGCAAGCTCGAGCGCTTTTAAGCCGTTTTCCGCCTCAAAGACCATATATCCCTCATATTCGGCGTATTTTTTTATTATTTCTCTTATTCTCGCCTCGTCATCGACGATAAGCAGTTTACTCATCTTTATTCTTCCCTTTTTAATCTTTGCTATTATTTTAACCGCCTTTTGTGAAAACGGAATGATAAAGCTTTAAAAAATTTGAAAATTCGATGATTTACGCCTCGGCTATTGCACCCTTTTTATCCGAGGTGTAGTTTATTGCTTCCTCAATAAAGGGTGACGATACAAGTGCGGTTTTCAAAACCTCGTTTACTCTTTCGGCGTAAACGAAGCTAAGATGTTCCTTGACCTCTGCATCGATATCGTCGATATCGGAACGGTTTTCCTCGGGAACTATCACCGTCATTATTCCGTTTTTATAAGCCGCCATGGTTTTTTCTTTAAGGCCGCCTATTGCAAGCACTCTGCCGCGAAGGGTGACCTCACCCGTCATGGCAATATCGCTTCTTACGGGAATGCCCGTAAGCTCGGAAACAAG
>JAZRNU010000036.1:0-3790 GCA_045648325.1 Eubacteriales bacterium
TTTTCCCAACCAAGGCAGGGGTCGGTAATCGACTTGCCGTAGCAGTGGTCCGAAACCTTTTGTGCGCCGTCCTCAATGTAGCTTTCAATCATAAAGCCCTTTACGAGCCTCTTGATGTCGCCGTTCCAGTGGCACGATGCCAGAACCTCCTTTATAATTCTCGGCTGCTCAAAGGGATTTTTGCCCGAATTTGCGTGGTTGGTGTCGATTATGACGGCAGGGTTTTCAAGATTATACTCCGAGTAGAATTCAAAAAGGCGAATAAGGTCGTCGTAATGGTAATTGGGAATGGGATTTCCGTGCTTGTTGACGTGACCTCTTAAAATCGCGTGAGCAAAGGGATTGCCGTAAGAGTGAGCCACCCAGCCGCGGTAAATAAAGGTGTGCTTGTTCTGTGCGGTGAAAATTGCGTTTAACATAACCGAGTAGTCGCCGCTGGTGGGGTTTTTCATGCCAACGGGAACCTCAATTCCGCTTGCGGTAAGACGGTGCTGCTGGTCCTCAACCGAGCGGGCGCCAACAGAAACGTAAGCAAGAAGGTCATCGAGATATTTGTAGTTTTCGGGGTAAAGCATTTCGTCGGCGCAGGAAAAACCGGTTTCGGAAACGGCTCTCATGTGAAGGCTTCTCGTTGCAATAATGCCCTTTGCCATATCGGGCTTTTCGTTGGGGTCAGGCTGATGCAAAAGCCCCTTGTAGCCCTCGCCGTTGGTGCGGGGCTTGTTGGTGTAGATGCGAGGCACGATAAAGAGCTTTTCCTTTACCTTCTCGTTTATTTTGGCAAGGCGTGAAACATAGTCAAGCACGCTGTCCTCGTGGTCTGCCGAGCAGGGACCGATTATGAGAATAAGGCGGTCATCTTTTCCTGAAAATATATTTTTAAGCTCAACGTCTCTTTTTGCTATAATGGCCTGCATTTCTGCAGTTAAAGGATACATTTCCTTTATTTCCATTGGAATTGCAAGCTTTCTTGTGAAATCCATATTCATTTTCTGCTGTTTCCTTTCTTTGGTTTGTCGAAATATGCGCGTCTTTCGGTTGAAAGACGCATTTTTTCATTGTAATCTACCTCAATGCCAAGAGAAGCGAGCCTGTCAAAAAAGTCGGGAAAGCTTTTTTCAACCGACTCGGCACCGGAAATGCTGCCGCCGGTTACCGTTAAAAGCACCGAAAGCGCCATTGCGATACGGTGGTCGTTGTGAGAAGAAAGGAGCGCGGTGGGAGCCTTTAGAGCCGAAGGGGAAACGGTTACGGAGTTTTCAAAAACCGAAACTGCAACGCCGAATTTTGAAAGCTCCTCCTTCATTGCCTCTGCTCTGTCACTTTCCTTTATTTTAAGACGGGCGGTGCCGGAAAATCTGCCGCCCTTTAAAAGAGCCGCCGCCGCAAAAAGCACGGGACCGAGATCGGGGCAGTTTGAAATATCAAGCTCGTCATCGCCGCTTTTTAAGCACTCGAAATATTCCTTGTAAATTTTGTCACCCTGAAGGCTTTCTTCGTCAAGTCCGTAAACGGTAACGCTTCCGCCCGCAAGGTTTAGCGCCTCGAAAAAGGCGGCGTTTGAATAGTCGCCCTCAACGGTGGCGTTTTTTGCGCTGTATCCGCCGTTTCCGCCTAAATAAAATACATTTTCCTCTTTTTCGCAAATCTTTATGCCAAACTCTTTTACTGCAGAAATTGTCATATCAATATAAGAGCGGCTTTCAACGGGAGGCAAAACCTCAATAACGCTTTCTCCCGAAAGGAGCGAAAGGGCAAAGATAAGACCGCTTATAAACTGGCTTGAAACGTTGCCGGCAACGGTGTATTTTCCTGCGTGAAGATTTCCAAAAAGGCAAAGCGACGATGAAGAAAGCTCAAATTTAAAGCCTTCCTTTTTGCAAATATCCTCATAGACGGCAAGGGGGCGTGAAAAAAGCCTTTCACTGCCAACAAAGGTAATTTCCTTTCCGAGGGTGAGGGCTATTGGAATAAAAAAGCGCAGGGTGCTCCCGCATTCAAAGCAGTCAAGCACTGCGCCGTCTTTAACGGCGCTTCTGTCAATGCCGTTTAAAATTACGGTGTCGCCGTTAATTTCATATTCGGCACCGAGCGCCTTAAGGCAGTTTAGAGTTGCGGTAACGTCCTTTGAAGGAGATATGCCCTTAATTACACTTTTTCCGTTTGAAAGACCTGCCGCAATAAGAAGCCTGTGCGCCATGCTTTTTGAGGGCGGCGCAGCTACCTTGCCTCTTGCAACGGAGGGCTTTATAGTTACAGTCATTTTGCCAAAACCTCTTTTAAGAGAAATTCCATAGCTTCGGTATATCCCTTTATACCCTTACCGGTAATGGTTTTAACGCAGGCGCTGCGGATATAGCTTACCTGACGGAAGGCCTCTCTCTCCTCAACCTTTGAGATATGCACCTCAACGGTGGGAATTCCAACGGCCTTTACCGCGTCGAGAATTGCAATGCTTGTGTGGGTATAGGCGCCGGGATTTATAATAATGCCGTCATAGGTCTTAAAGCAGCTCTGAATAACGTCAACGAGGTCGCCCTCATGATTTGACTGATAAAAAGATACCTCTGTGCCGTTTTCCATTGCATAATCGGAAACGAGCTTGATTAGCGATTCATAGCTTTCGCTTCCGTAAAGAGAGGGCTCTCTTATTCCGAGCATATTTATATTTGGACCGTTTATAACTTTTATTTTCATCATAATAACCTCATAATTTCGTCGGAAACCTCTTTTGGGGTGGAATCACCCGAAACGGTTTCGTCGGCGGCTTTTAAGTAGATGGGATATCTTTCGCAATAAAGTGCCTTTAGCTTTTCTACTTCGTTTGAAAGGGGACGGTCGCCCGTGGGGGTTAAAAGCTCAAGGGAACGGTTTAAGAAAAACACCTTGCCGCCTTGATAAAGCGAAAGGAGATTTTTTTCTCTTTTTATAACTCCGCCGCCCGTTGCAATAACCGCACCCTTTAAGGAGGAGACCTCCAAAACGGCCTCAGACTCAATATCGCGGAAGCGGGCCTCTCCGAAACGGGAAAAAATTTCGGTAATGGGCATACCCGCCTTTTTGACAATAAGCTCATCGGTATCAATAAACGGCATTGAAAGAGCTTTCGCAAGCTCCTTACCGACAGTTGTTTTGCCCGAAGACGGCATTCCTATCAAAACTATATTTTGCTTTTCCGAAACTGTTTCGCGCCATATTTTTTCGCAAATTTCGGGCGAAATTGTCTTACCGGTAAATATTTCGGCGGCGTACATCGCCTGAAAAACAAGCATATAAAGACCGTTTACACCCTTAATGCCAAGCTCCTTTGCCTCTGTAAGAAGCGCGGTACGAGTAGGGTTGTAAATTACGTCTATAACCCCTGAAAGCTTTTTAAAGGGCTTTAAGGTAATGGGTGAAGCGCTTGTGTTTGGAAACATTCCAACGGGGGTGGCGTTTATAATAAAGTCGGCGTCAAGATGTAAGGAAAGCAGGCATTCGTAGCTTACCGCATCTTCCTTTTCGCTTCGGCTAACGGTAATTATCTCCCTTGCGCCGAGGTCTGCGGAAACGGCGCGTGCGGTTTTTGAGGTGCCGCCCGTGCCTAAAATAACAACCTTTTTACCCTTTAACTCAAATCTGTTTCGCAAAATAAGGGCTTTAAGGCCGTAATAGTCGGTGTTGTAGCCGTAAAGAAGGCCGTTTTTGTTAACAACGGTATTTACCGCACCGATTCGCTTTGCCTCTTCACTTATTTCGTAAAGATAAGGGAAAACCGCCTCCTTGTAGGGAACGGTAACGTTTATTCCGA
>JAZRNU010000037.1:0-6525 GCA_045648325.1 Eubacteriales bacterium
AAAAGCTTTCCGAAAAGAAAAGGGAAGAGCTTTATCCCCAGATTATAGAAAAAGCGGTTGCCTACGGAGTTGCATTTGCAACACCCGAGGAAATCGACGAGCTTAATATTCTAAACGCCACCTTTCTTGCAATGCGCAGGGCAGTGGATATGCTTTCGGTTAAGCCCGATATACTTTTTGTTGACGGAAACCGCATAAAAAATCAGGAAATCGAGGCAAAGCTGATTGTAAAGGGTGATTCCTTGTCGGCAAGTATTGCGGCGGCGTCTGTCCTTGCGAAGGTAACGAGAGACCGATATATGTCGGAGCTTTCGGAAAAATATCCCGAATACCTTTTAAACAAGCATAAGGGCTACCCAACCGCAGAGCATTATGAAATTCTTGCTAAATACGGTCCCGCACCTTTTTACAGAAAAACGTTTCTTAAAAATATCGACAGAGCCAAAAAAAGCAAGGAATGCGGCAAAACAGGTGAAGACGCGGCCTGTAAACACCTTATTGATAAGGGCTTTGAAATAGTAGCGCGAAATTATAAAGACGGCAAAAACGAAATTGATATAATTGCAAAAAAGGATAATTCTCTTTTTGCCGTTGAAGTAAAAACAAGAAGCAATGAAAAATACGGCAGACCTGCCGATTTCGTAACCGACGAACAGCAGGAAAGAATTATAAATGCCTCCCGTAAATTCCGTGATGAAAAATTTCCCGGTCATACGCTACATTACGATATAATTGAGGTATTGACCGATAAAGACGGAAACGTGACAAAAATTACTCGCCTTGCAGGCGGATTTTGCTAATATATTGGAAAGAAGATGAAGTTATGTACAGTTTATTTGATCTCCATTGCGATACCGCAACCGAAATGTTTGAAAAAAAGCAGTTTTTAATGGGAAATAACCTTAACGTTTCGCTTAATCAGAGAAGAGTTATTGAAAAATATATTCAAACCTTTGCGTTCTGGACCAAGGATGACGAAATCACGACCAAAAACAGATTTAAATCGTTTACCGAGCGTTATTCCTACTTTATGAAGGAATGCATCAAAAACAGCGATAGCATAACGATAATTGCCGACAGGGGTGACCTCGAAAGCATTAAGGCTAACGGCAAAACCGGCATTTTACTTGCCATTGAGGGCGGCGGCGTTCTCGAAGGCAATATATCCAACATCGAAAAGCTTTATAAAAACGGTATTAAAATGATGACTCTTACCTGGAACCGCGGAAACGAGCTTTCCGGTGGTATCCTTGATGAAAACGAGCGCGGACTTTCGGAGCTTGGACGTGAAGCTGTAAGCGAGATGGAGCGTCTTAAAATGCTTGTTGATGTTTCTCACATCTCCGATAAAGGCTTTGAGGACGTTTGCGGTGTTGCCAAAAGACCTTTTATTGCAAGCCATTCAAATTCAAGAGCAGTTTGCAACAACAAGAGAAACCTCACCGACGATATGTTTAAGGAAATAGTTGCAAGAAAAGGACTTGTCGGAATTAACCTTTATTCCCATTTCTTGAACGAAAGCGGCGAGGCTACTATTTCCGACGTAATTACTCATATTGAAAGATTTATCAAGCTTGGCGGCGAAAAGTGCATAGCTTTCGGTACCGATTTCGACGGAGTTGAAAATCAGCTTCCAAAAGAGGTAAACAAGCTTGAAAATATGCATTTTATGGCACAAAGACTTACTAAGGCCTTTGGCGATGAGATTACAAAGGATATAATGTTTAACAATGCAAATCGCTTCTTTGTAGAGAATATATAACGGAGGAAAAGACAATGTACGTAAGCACAAGAGGAAAAAGTGAAAAAATTACTGCTTCGGCAGCAATTCTTGCAGGAATAGCTCCCGATGGAGGACTTTACGTTCCCGAGGAATTTCCTAAATATACTGAACTTGATATTTCAAATCTTTGCGACCTTGATTACAAGGGCAGAGCAAAATATATTCTTTCAGAGCTTCTTGACGATTTTACCGAAGAAGAAATAGCAACGTGTGTGGATAATGCATACGGCAGCGGCAAATTCCCCGAAAGCGTTGCTCCCGTTAAGCCCGTTGCGGAAAATTTGTGGTCGTTGGAGCTTTGGCACGGTCCCACCTGTGCATTTAAGGATATGGCGCTCCAGATTCTTCCTCATCTTATGACAACCTCAATGAAGAAAAACGGAATTGATAAGAAAATTCTCATTCTCGTTGCAACAAGCGGCGACACCGGAAAGGCCGCTCTTGAGGGCTTTAAAGATGTTGAAGGCACAAAGATTATCACCTATTTCCCTGAAGAAGGCGTAAGTAAGGTTCAGAAGCTTCAGATGACCACCCAAGAGGGCGAAAACGTTTGCGTTTACGGCGTTTACGGTAACTTTGACGACGTTCAGACTTCTGTAAAAGAAATATTTGTAAATAAAAAGGTTATTGAAGAAATATCCGAAAAGGGTTATAGCTTCTCTTCTGCAAACTCGATCAACTGGGGCAGACTCGTACCGCAGATTGTTTATTACTTCTCCGCATACTGCGATCTTGTAAATTCAGGATTTATAAGCATTGGCGAAAAGGTTGATTTCTGCGTACCCACAGGCAATTTCGGAAATATTCTTGCAGGCTATTACGCAAGAAAAATGGGACTTCCCGTAAACAAGCTTATTTGCGCATCTAATGCCAATAACGTTCTTACCGATTTCATAAACAGCGGTAAATACGTAAGAATAAGAGAATTCTGCACAACAATCAGCCCCTCAATGGATATTTTGGTATCAAGCAATCTTGAGCGTCTTCTTTATGATTTGAGCGGAAAGAATGCCGAAGAGGTCGCAGGTTATATGACCAGACTTAGCAAGGCCGGCGATTACACCGTAACTCCCGAGCTTAAAGAAAAGATAAGCGAGATATTCGAAGCAGGCTGCTTGAACGATGATGAAACTCTTAAGGAAATAAATGCCCGCTATAAAAATGATAACTATTTGAGCGATCCTCATACTGCGGTAGCACTTGGCGTTTACCGTGAAAAAGGTGACAAGAATACCACAACGGTTGTTGTTTCAACTGCAGATCCCTACAAATTCAACTATCCCGTTTTAAAGGGCATTGAAGCTCCTATAAATGAATCAATGAACGAGTTTATTCTCGTTGAAGAGCTTGAAAAGTTCACTCACACGAAGGCTCCCTCGCAGATAGGTGACCTTAAGAAAAAAGAAGTACGCTTCAATGAAAAGGTTACCAAAGACGGCATTAAGAAAATAATGCTCGAGTCGATATAATATGTAGCTTCCTTTCGGAAGCATCAGTTATTCGGCTTTTCTTCAAAGGTTGCACATTCGGTCTGATTGGAGCGGCAAGCACTTTGAGGACCGACCCTTACGGTTTTGGCATTACAGCGGTTGTCGGCAGTGTGGTGAATGCAGCTTTTGACAACACAGCAAATTTCGTGCGCACAGCATGAATTCTGATTGTTTTGTTTTTCCATAAAAAACACCTTTCATAATTTGATTTGTGGCTCTCACAACAGTTATAATACCCGAAAAAATCAAACAAATACAAGGAAAAAATATGGCAGTATTTATTATCGGAGATTTGCACCTTTCACACGGTGTTGACAAGCCAATGGATATTTTTCCCGGCTGGAACAATCATACCGAGCTTTTAAAGAATAATTGGAATGAAGCGGTCTCAAAGGATGATACCGTTATAATTCCGGGTGACGTTTCGTGGGGAATGACTGTTGACGAGGCACTGCCCGATCTTAAATTTATAAACGATGAATTAAACGGCAAAAAGATAATTATGAAGGGCAACCACGATTATTGGTGGCAGAGCATGAAAAAGCTTGAGGAGCTTAAAGCTTCAAACAGCCTTGATAACATCTCGTTTATGTTCAATAACGCCTTTGAGGTTGAGGACTTTGTAATTTGCGGCACACGCGGCTGGCAAATTATAGGAGAAACCAAAAGCTCGGAGGATAAGAAGATAATGGAAAGGGAAGCGGGCCGCTTTGTTTTATCCGCAAACTGTGCTAAAAAGCTTCCGGGCTACGGAATTAAAAAGACGGTAGCGGTCTTTCATTATCCGCCGATATTCGATAAATTTGTTTTTGACAGGCTCTTTGATATAATGCTCGAGTATAGAATAGAAGAGTGCTATTTTGGACATTTACACGGCAAAATTTCACCCAAAGCGGCAGAGTGCGAAAAATATCATATAATTTGTAAATTAATATCTGCAGATTTTCTTAAATTTTCGCCTTTGAAGTTGACATAATTAAAAAAATGAGTATAATTATAATGATATATTATTGGAGGTTTAAAATAAATGAAACTCATTGAAACCAAAAAACTTGAAAACAATACTGTATCTCTTGAAGTAACAGTAACAGCAGAGGAATTCGAGGCAGCTTGCGCGAGATCCTACAAGAAAAATATCGGCAATATGAAGATTAACGGCTTCAGACCCGGTAAGGCTCCCCGCCACATCGTTGAGAAGATGTACGGTCCCGAAATCTTCTTTGAAGACGCAGTTGACGAAACTTGCTATCTTGCATTCTCTCAGGCTGCTCTTGAAGCAGGTATTGAGCCTATTGACCGTCCCGAAATCGAGCTTAAGGGCACCGTAACCAAGGAAGGCTACACCTTCATTGCAAAGGTAACCGTAAAGCCTGAGGTAACTCTTGGCGAATATAAGAATCTTAAGATCGACAGAATCGTTTCCACCGTTACCGATGCAGACGTTGAGCTCGAGCTCAAAAAATATCAGAACAGATATTCACGTCTTATCTCCGTAACTGACAGAGCTTCTGAACTTGGTGATACCGTAGTAATCGACTACGAAGGCTTCACCGGCGGCGTAGCTTTCGAAGGCGGCAAGGACGAAAACCATAACTTAAAGCTTGGCTCCGGCCAGTTTATCCCCGGCTTTGAGGATCAGCTCGTTGGCAAAAACGCAGGCGATGACGTTGACGTTAACGTAAAATTCCCCGAAGAATATCATTCCGATGAGCTTGCAGGCAAGGAAGCAGTATTCAAGGTAAAGGTTAAGGAAGTAAAGACCACCGAGCTTCCCGAAATCAACGATGATTTCGTAAAGGACGTTTCCGAATTCGATACTCTCGATGCATTCAAGGCTGACATCAAGGATAAGCTCCAGAAGGCACGCGACGAAGAGTCCGATAACCTTGTCGTTGATAAAATCATTTCTACCGTTGTGGACAATATGACCGTTGAGATTCCCGCTGTTATGTTCGATACCGAGCTTCAGAACATTATGAGCGAATACGATCAGCGTCTCCGTCAGCAGGGTATGGATCTTGATTCCTATATGCAGTATCTCGGTCAGAATGCCGATGATTTCAAGAAGATGTTTATGCCTCAGGCAGAAGCAAGAGTTAAATCTCGCCTTGCACTCGAAGCAGTTGCAGTTGCAGAGAAGATCGCCGTTTCCGACGAAGAAATTAACGACGAGTACAACAAGCTTGCAGATATGTATAAGGCTCCCGTTGAATCTCTCAAAATGTACATTCCCGAGTCTGATATGAGAAAGGATCTTTCTGTTGGAAAGGCTCTTGAATTCCTTAAGGCTCACGCAGAGATCACCGATAAGGCAGCAGAGGACGTAAAGCCCGCAAAGAAGCCCGCAGCTAAAAAGACTGCAGCAAAGAAAACCGCTGCCAAAAAAGAAGAAACCGAAGAGAAAGCAGAATAATTAACTTATTTTTTGAATAAAATAAGCAACATAGGCAATAATTATCGTGAGGTGTTAAAAATGAGTTTAGTTCCTATGGTCGTTGAACAGACAAACAGAGGCGAGAGGTCTTACGATATTTTTTCAAGACTTCTTAACGATAGAATAATCATACTTTCAGAGGAAGTAAATGACACTACCGCGAGCCTTATCGTATCACAGCTTTTGTATCTCGAATCGCAAGACCCCGATAAAGATATAAGCTTTTATATCAACAGCCCCGGCGGCTCTGTATCGGCAGGCTTTGCAATTTACGATACTATGAATTACATCAAATGTGATGTTTCCACCATCTGTATCGGTATGGCGGCAAGTATGGGTGCATTTTTGCTCTCATCGGGCGCAAAGGGCAAGAGATTTGCTCTTCCCAACAGTGAGATAATGATCCATCAGCCCTTAGGCGGAATGCAGGGTCAGGCAAGTGATATCAAAATTCACGCCGACCATATCATAAACACTCGCTCAAAGCTCAATAAAATCCTTGCAGCTAACACCGGCAAGTCACTTGATATAATTGAGAAGGATACCGAAAGAGATAACTTTATGTCTGCGGCAGAAGCAGCGGCATACGGTCTTATCGATAAGGTAATAGAAAAAAGATAACTTAAGCAAAGCAGGCCTTGGCCTGCTTTGTTCATAAGAGGTAGTAATATGAACAAAGGAAATGAAGATATCCGTTGCTCCGTTTGTGGCGCAGGTGCTGAAAGCGGCTGCTTCTTTATGTATTACAACGGAGTTTATATCTGTCAGGATTGCTTGAATAAGCAGGGAATATACGACACAGAGGATATGGAGCTTAT
>JAZRNU010000038.1:0-4354 GCA_045648325.1 Eubacteriales bacterium
GTTTACCTCTATGCGAAGCGCCTGAAAGCACCGTTTTGCAGGGTGTTGTTTTTCGTTCTGTGCCGATTTGGGCATTGCCGCTTTTATTATTTTAACAAGCTCTGCGGTGGTTTCTATCGGTTTTTCTTTTCTTTCCTCGCAGATTCTTGCGGCTATTTTTCTTGAAAAGCGTTCCTCGCCGTATTTGAAGAAAATATCGGCAAGCTCCTCCTCGGAGTATCCGTTTACTATATCGTAAGCAGTGAAATCGCGGTTTTGATCCATTCTCATATCGAGCGCGGCATCTGCCATATAGGAAAAGCCTCTGTCGGCGTTATCAAGCTGATAAGAAGAAACACCGAGGTCGGCAATCGCGCCGTCTATTCCGTAAATTCCAAGCTCCGAAAGCTTTTCCTTAACGTTTTTGAAATCGGAGTGAACAACCGTTACTCTCTCGTTGTTTTCAAAGCGTTTTCTGCAAACCTCCACCGCTTCTTTATCTTTATCGAAGCAAATAAGGCGAGAGCCCTCTGACATTTTCGAGGCGATAAGCGCGCTGTGACCGCCGCCGCCCGCCGTGAGATCGGCAAAAACGCCGTCTTTCGAAAAATCAAGCATATTTACTGTTTCGTTTAACAAAACGGTAACGTGTGAAAACTCCATTTTTAAAGTCCTATCCTCGACATTATGTCGGCAATGTTATCGGATTTGAGTTCAGCCTCGTAGCTTAACCATTTTTCCTTGTTCCAGATCTCAGCTCTCGTTGCCGAGCCTGCGAAAACCGCTTCCTTTGTAAGACCTGCAAACTCGCGGAGATTTTGCGGAATGAGTATTCTTCCCTGCTTATCACATTCGGTTTCGGCTGCGCCGTTCCACAAAAATCTGATTACGGGAGTGGCATCGGACATTTTAAGGCTTTTAATTCTTTCGTAAAGCTCCTGCCATTCCTTTTCTCCGAAAACGAAAAGGCAACCGTCAAGACCGCGGGTTACGTAGATTTTACCGGAAAAATCGTTTCTGAATTTAACGGGAACCATTATTCTTCCCTTTTCGTCAATACTGTGATAATATTCACCGATCAGCATGCCTTTTCACCTCCGTTTTTACCACTTATTTACACTTAATACCACTATTGCACACTAATTACCACTATTATACCATTATAACAAAAAAAATCAAGAGTTTTTCGTGTTTTTTTTCGAAAAACTCTTGATTTTTTTACGTTTTTAAAACAAATGTTCTATTTGGTTTTTTGGGCGGTTTTTTTCGCCAAAATCGGCTCATTTATGCATTGCAAGATAAAGCCTTTCAACGCCCGTTTTCGACAGGGGAACAATGGAATTGTTAAGCGATGCGCTTGCCGCGGTAAGTGTTGTAAACTCCTCGATTTCGGCATAGGAAAGGCTTGGAGTTTCCGGCAAAAGCTTGGTTAAATCCTCGTAAAATTCCTCAAAGCTGTAGCCGACGGCATCGGTAAATATTTTGTCAAGACGCGCGTTTTCGCCTCTCATAAGCTTGAGATAAGGAATGAGCGAAAAGGCGCAGGCGATGCCGTGCGGAACGTATTTTTTTACCGAAAGCGGATAGCTTACCGCGTGGGCAAAGCCCGTTCCCGTGATATTTATTGCCATACCCGCAACGATAGCGGCATAGGAAAGCTCGTCACGCACGTCGGGAGTTATATTTTTAAACTCAACGAAGGTCTGCCAATGTGCTTTTTTGATCGCCGACCACGCTCTTTTCAGACTTTCCGCTGCATACATAATGCTTATTTCGCCGGCCTTTGCGCCATAAAGCGATTCGATTGCGTGAGAAACGACGTCAAGCGCCGTTGCAAGGGTTATATTCCAAGGAAGGTTGTAGGTATACTTGGGGTCGACAAGTGCGTAAAGGGGGTAAATTCGCGGAGATTTGAGGCTTTTTTTAAAGCGATCACCGTTTGAGCCGCTTGCGGTTATTACCGAAACAGCCGTAACCTCCGAGCCTGTGCCCGACGTGGTTCCTATAACCACCAAAGGAAGTGCCTTTTTGGGAATTGAAAGGTATATTTCATAAGGATCGCGGTAGTTATTTGTTGTAAATACAGCCGCCGCCTTTGCAGCGTCCATAGCGGAGCCGCCGCCGATGGCGATCATGAGATTTGCAGAAAATTCCCTTGCCTTTTCCGCCGCCTTCAGGCAGCTTTCAATGCTCGGGTTTTCTTCAATTTCATCAAATACGCAATACTCTATATTTGCGGCGTCAAGATTTTGAGTAACGTCTGCCAATGCGCCGCTTTTTGCCGCACCTGTTTTGCCCGTTACCAGTATTGCTCTGGTGCCGAGCTTTGCAAAATCAAAATCCTTTACCGCATCTTTTTTCGAGATAACGCGAGTGGGCATAAAATGATTGTATTCCACTTTTGTTTCCGCCTTTCAAAGCAGTTATTTCTGATGACTTACTATAAGGTCGTTTTTAACCTTCCAGAGCTTTTCGGAAAGATCAACGTAGTAAGTGTGGGGATTTTCAAATCGGGTTACCTCTTCCCAGAGATTGTTTACCTCGGAAAGGCAATAGCTTCTTATTTCCTTTACGTTGGGAGCGTTGTAAACCCTTTTTCCGTTTTCGAAAAGCTTTACGGGAAGCTCTTTTGCATAGTAATCGGAAACGGTCTTTTTCTTCCACGTATAATCGGGGTCGAATATCTCAATGGGCTTTGTGAAATCGATCTTTTCGTCTTTGAGCGCGATAATATCGGCAATGGCCTTGCCGGTTTTGTTTTCGTAAAGACGGTAGACAGTTTTATAGTGGGGAATATTTATTTTCGCAACGTTTTCCGAAAGCTTAATTCTCGGAACGAGCTCGCCGTTTTCCTCAACTGCGGCAAGCTTATAAACGCCGCCGAATACAGGCTCGCTCTTTGAGGTAATAAGTCTTTCGCCTACACCAAAGGAGTCGATCTTCGCGCCCTGGATAAGAGTATCGCGAATAATATACTCGTCAAGCGAGTTGGAAGCCATTATTTTGCAGTCGGGGTAGCCCGCCTCGTCAAGCATAACGCGCATTTTGCGGGTGAGGTAGGTGATATCGCCACTGTCTATTCTTACAGCCTTGGGACGCTTACCAAGAGGCTTTAATACCTCGTTAAAGCATCTTATGGCGTTGGGCATACCGGATTTGAGAACGTTATAGGTGTCAATGAGAAGTGCGCAGGAATCGGGATAGGTTTCTGCATAAACCTTGAATGCCTCGTACTCGTTATCAAACATCTGAATCCAAGAGTGTGCCATCGTGCCAACCGAGGGAATGCCGTACATCTGCTCACAGGCCACGCAGGCGGTTCCGTTACAGCCGCCGATATAAGCCGCTCTTGCACCGAGAATTGCGGCATGAACGCCCTGTGCTCTTCTTGAGCCGAATTCGTAAACAGGTCTTCCCTCTGCGGCTCTTACTATTCTGTTTGCCTTGGTGGCAATAAGGCTCTGGTGGTTAACAAGCAAAAGGAGCATCGTTTCGAGAAGCTGTGCCTCGATTATGGGTCCTTTTACCGTTAAAATAGGCTCGTTGGGGAATATAGGCGTTCCCTCTGGAATGCCGTAAACGTCGCAGGAGAATTTGAAATTCTTAAGATACTCGAAAAATTCCTTATCGAATATCCCCTTTGATTTTAAAAACTCAATATCGGCATCGGTAAAACGGAAGTTTTCTATGTAATCGAGCACCTGCTCGATACCTGCCATTATCGCAAAGCCGCCACCGTCGGGAACCTTTCTGAAAAAGAGGTCGAAAACGGCGGTTTTATTGCCGTTTCCCGAGCGGATATATCCGTTTGACATTGTGAACTCATAGAGGTCACAAAGCATAGTTGTATTTACTTCTGAAATATTCATAGTTATCAATCGTCCAAATCAAAATAGGTGTCAAGAGCAGAGCCCGTTCCTTTTACTACGCATAATTCAGGCTCGTCAGCCAAATGAACGGGAACTCCGATACGGTTTTCTATTGCCTTATCGAGTCCGTAAATAAGTGCACCGCCGCCGGTAAGGTAAACGCCGTTTAACAAAATGTCGCCTACAAGCTCGGGAGGAGTGCGTGAAAAGAGGTTATGAACTATATCGAGAATTGCCGCCGCAGGCTCGGAAAATGCCTCGGTGGTTTCGTCACTTGTAACCTCGATGGTTTTGGGAAGGCCTGTAAGAAGGCATCTGCCCTTTACCGTCATGGTAAGTCTTTCTTCTCTGGGTAAAACACAGCCGATCTTGCGTTTTACCTCCTCTGCGGTTCTGTCACCTACGAGGATATTGTATTTCTTTCTTAAATATTTTACTATTGAATCGTCGAATTTATCGCCCGCGATCTTTACCGACTCGGAGTCAACTATGCTTCCGAGAGAGAT
>JAZRNU010000039.1:0-32591 GCA_045648325.1 Eubacteriales bacterium
GACAGAGTCAAAGTCTGTTGTCCTACCATTAGACTACACCCCAAAATTATTACCTCAATATAATAGCAGAAAACCCCAAAAATGTCAAGCAAAATAATGCAACGCACACGGGTTTTTCAGTTAAACCCCAGGGTATTTTAAACACCGCGCCGAAAAAATATATTTTCGGCGCGGAAGTTTTACTTTTTTATTTTCTACGGTTCTCGGCAGCCTTTAAGGTGTTTTTGAGAAGCATTGTAATCGTCATGGGTCCAACGCCGAAGGGTACGGGAGTGATAAAGGAGGCCACGTTCTTTACTGCCTCGAAATCAACGTCGCCGCAGCGCTTGCCTTCCTCGTCGCGGTTCATACCGACGTCGATTACTACTGCGCCGTATTTAACCATATCGGAGGTTACGAATTTTGCCTTTCCAACAGCCGCTACGATAATGTCTGCCTCCTTAACTATTTCTTTAAGGTCCTTGGTGCGGGAGTGGCAGATAGTTACGGTGCCGTGTGCGTGAAGCAAAAGCATTGCCATGGGCTTTCCTACGATGTTGCTTCTGCCTATAACAACGCATTTCTTGCCTGCTATCTCGGTACCGGTTTCTTTAATAAGCTCCATTACGCCTGCAGGGGTGCAGGGGAGAAAATCATAGTTGCCGATCATTATCTTTCCAACGTTTACGGGGTGGAATGCGTCAACGTCCTTTGAGGGAGTGATAGCGTTTAATATGGTTTCCTCGTTTATCTGTGAGGGCAAGGGCATCTGCACCAGAATTCCGTCGATATCCTCTTTTTTATTAAGGGTGTCAACGAGTGCAAGAAGCTCTTCTTCAGTGGTTTCCTCGGGAAGTGCATACTCCTCGGAGCGAATTCCAACCTCCTCGCAAGCCTTCTTCTTATTGTTTACGTATGCGCGAGAGGCCTGATTATTTCCAACTATTACAACGGCAAGACCGGGGGTTACGCCGTTTGCTATCATTTTTTCGATTTCTTCTTTTATCGAGCTTCTTACCTTTGCGGCAACTGCTCTGCCATCAATAACTATTCCCATTTTTATTCTCCTTTTGTTTCGTTTTCTTCTTTTACATCATCAAAGAGGTTTTCATACTGTGCAGGGGTAAGCTTTGCTTTTTTCTTTTCCATAACATGGCGTAAAATGAAAAGGATAATTCCCGCAGCGAAGCAAGAAAAGCCAAGGATTACCGCCGTGCGAAGCGATACGCCGAATACGTCAACGTATAAAACGTATTGCGAGGGTCTGAGAAGCTCAAGCAAGCCTCTTACAAGTCCGTACCATGAAATGTAGAAGAAGAATATGTCACCGGGGAGGCGATTTTTGAATTTTTTCCATACAATCAAAGCGATAAGTAAGCCTATTCCGTTTGCAATGCTTTCGTAGAAGAAAAGCGGGTGAACGGGAAGTGAGCCGTCAATAGTCATACCCCAGGGAAGATCGGTGGTTGTACCGTAAACCTCGGCATTGAAGAAGTTGCCCCAGCGGCCTATCATCTGACCGAAGAAAAAGCCGATTGCAGTAATGTCGAAAACGCCCAAGGGATTTATCTTCTTTACCTTGCAAAATACGACAACTGCGGGAAATGCAACGAGGATTGCTCCCCATATACCGAGGCCGCCGTCGCGTATATTTATAATGTCGAAGAAGGTCTTATAGTTTTCAAGCTCAAAAAGCACGAAAAAGAGGCGTGCACCGATGACCGAGAGAGGAAGGATTATAATTATTCCGTCAAGCAAATCATCTGCTTTTATTCCGAAATCCTTACACTTCCAAAATCCGAAGCCTACGGCAAGGCCTATTCCTACCGTTATCATAATTGCATACCAATAAATGTCTATTCCAAATACGGTGAAGGCAACTCTGTCGAGTATGAATTCATCTATTCCAAGACCGGGGAAGGATATCAAATGTTCCATTTAAAATTCCGCCTTTCTTTATTTTTCCTGCGGCATTATTACCGCCATTGATGCATTTTCTTCGTTTAACGCAAATTTTATTGCTTTTATTATATCGTCCTGAGTAATTGTTTTGAGAATTTCAAGAGGCTCAAATACGTTTCCGCCGCCAAACTCTGCCGAAAGTGCCATATTGGCAACCTCCTCAACGCTGTCAAACGCCGCAAGGTATTTTCCGTAAACGTTCTTCTTTACCGTTTCAAAATCCTCTGTGTTTACTCCGTTTTGAACGATCTTTTTTACCTCGTCAAAAAACTCGTTGTAAACACGCTCAGGCTCGGCTGAAACGCCCATAACGTTAACGGTGCCGTAGCTTACCGAGGACATATATTCATAGGAGAAATCGGTTATTACGTTTTGGCTGTAAAGTCTGTTATAAAAGCTGCTTATGCCGCCCGCAATAAGCTCAAGTGCAATGCCTACGGCAATATCGTTTATCTTTCTTTCCTCTTTTGAGAGCTTTTCAATCTCGCTCTTTATTGCAATTCCGAAATGAGGCTTTGAAACGGCAAGCTCTTTGTAAACGCGCTTATCTGAAACGCCCTTTTCTTCGGTTATTGCATCGGGGGATATTGCATCGTTTTTCTTTAGCACAAAATATTTTTCGGCAGTTTCCTTTACTTTTTCGGGATCCACGTTGCCTGCAATGCAAAGCGTCATATTGTTGCTGCAATAAAAATGATAATAAATTTTATAAAGAAGCTCGGGAGTGAGTGTTGCTATCGTTTCTCTCGTTCCCGCAATATCCTTTTTTATCGGGTGGGTGGTGTATGCCGCGTCGATGGCGCGGAAAAAGGTCTGCCAGTTGGGGTCGTCATCGTACATTTCGATTTCCTGACCGATTATTCCCTGCTCCTTTTTAACGTTTTCTTCGGTTAAATAGGGGTGAGAAACGAAGTCGAGCAGTATTTCAAGCGACTCGTAAAATTTCTCGGTTGCGGAGAAAAGATATGCGGTTTTGTCAAAGGAGGTGTAGGCGTTTGCGTTTGCGCCCGTTTTGGCAAAGCGCTCAAACGCAGGCTCCTTTTCTCCCTCAAAAAGCTTATGCTCCAAAAAGTGAGCAGTACCGTCGGGTATATCGTAATGAACGCCGTTTTCTGTAAATCCTGTGTTTACCGAGCCGTAACGGGTTCCGATAACGGCATAGCTCGCGTTCAGGTTAGGCTTTTTGAAAACAATTATTTTAAGGCCGTTGTCGCAGACGGTTTCGTAATATTCTTCGTCTAATAAAACGGAAAAATTTTCTTTACTCAATTCAATACCGCCTTTCTTATTCCTCGGGTGAAAGAAGATATACAGCCTGAGGCTTAAAGCGCGAGGCTATTTCTGCTATTTTTGAAGCCTCAACCTCATCGATAAGCTCGATCATTTCGTCGGGCGTGTAGATGTTTCCCGCAATGCTTAAAGAAAGATACCAATCGTGAAGGGCAAAAAACGAGTCTTTAAGCGAATTGTAGGCGTTTCTCATTGCATTTTTCGCAGAGGTAAATTCCCTTTCGGTTATAAGCTTTTTGGAAACGTCGTCAAGCTGTGAAAGAATTTCGTTATATGCCTTTTCCCAATTTTTTATCTCAACACCGCTGTCAACCGTCATAATTCCCTTCTGACGGTAAACGCGCGAGGCGCAATAGTAGCAAAGACTTAATTTTTCTCTAACGTTTTCAAAAAGCTTGCTTGTTGCGCCCGAGCCGTAAACGGCGTTAAACATTCCGATTTCGGCTATGCTAAAGTCGTCAAGCGCTCCCGCTCTGAAGCCAATGGCAAGCTTTGCCTGAGTAATCTTCATTTTTTCGGTAATTATTTCGGGGTTTCCTGCGGGCTCCTTTGCTTTTACTGCCCTTTCAGTAAAGGGAGCGTTTTTATCAAAGGTGGTAAATAGCTTTTCGCAAATTGCATTTTCATCGCCCTCGCCGAAGAAAAAGGCAAAGACCTTTGAATCGGCAATTATCTCGCCGTAACGCTTTACAAGAGAGCTTGCGGATATTTTCTCAATATCCTCCCTGTAACCGTTTGCGGATATGCCAAAAGGCTCGTCCTTGCAAAGATTGGAAATAAGGCTTTTGAGGACGTAGCGGCGCTTATCGTTGATTTCGGCGTCGATTCTGTCTTTTAAATTTTTAAGCTCGCTCTCAACGTATTCCTCTTTGAAAAGGCCGTTTACAAGGTAAGGTGAGGAAATAGTTTCAAACAAAAGCTCCATTGCTTCTTGCGAGACCTTCTCGCCACCCAGGGTAAAGCGATCCTTAATGAATCTTATTGAGAAGGATAAAACAAGGCTATCGCCTTTTTTTGAGGCATCGGCGTAAAGGCTTGCACCGTAAAGAAGCGAAAGCTTTCTTGAAAGAGCTTCTATATCGGGTGAGCTTTTTGTGCCTCTTATCAAAACGTTGGGAAGCAAAACACTTTCGGTGACGGTGCTTTTTTCAAGCGGGATTATAAGGTCAACCGAAAAAAAGTTGGATTTAAAGGATTTATCGGTTATAAGACAGAATCGAATTCTGTCGGTATAATCTCTTATTATCATTTACATTGCTCCTTTTTAAGGTGCGTTACCGTTTATTTTGCCTTTTTTGACGAAAAATACTCGCGCGCGGCTGAAATATCCGATGCAATCTGAGCTTTCAGCTCATCTTTTGAGGAAAACTCCTTTTCGTCTCTTATTCTGTCGTGGAAAATCACTCGCGCAAAGCCCGAAAAGCTTTTAAGCTCCTTGGTCTTGCGGTCAATTATATGTGTTTCAATTCGTTCTTCCCTGTCACCGAAGGTGGGGCAAAAGCCGATATTCGTTACCGAACGGAAAAGCTTGCCTTTTATCTCGGTTTGAGTGATATATACTCCGCGGGGGAGACGAACCTTGCTATCGTCTATTTTCTGATTTATTGTGGGAAAACCTATTTTTCTGCCAACCTTTTTACCGGATACGGTGCGGGCGGTTACCGAATAAGGCTCGGTAAGAAGGCTGTTTGCCTTTACTACCCTGCCCATTGAGATAAGGCGGCGGATATTTGTGGAGGAAATTACTATCTCGCCGTCGGTAACCTCGTTTACAACCTCTAAACGAAAGCCGAATTCATCGCAAAGGCTTTTGAGCATTTCGGGGTTTCCCTCTCTGCCCTTGCCAAAGCTGAAATTGAAGCCGCATACAAAGGCACGTGCGTTGAATTTACTTACAAGAAAGATAAAAAACTCACGCGCGGTCATATCGACGCAGTCGGCAAAATCCATAAAATAGACGTTTTTTATATTATTTTGTATTCTTCTTTTCTTTTCTTTTTTGGGGGTTATCTGCCTTACGGGGTGGTAAGGTGTGAGAAAATTCGCAGGGTTATCATTAAAGGTGAAAACAAGCGGAGAAAGTCCGTTTTCTGCCGCAATTTCCTTTGTTTTGTCAAAAAGTGCCTTGTGTCCGTGATGAACTCCGTCGAAATTTCCGAGTGCTATTACCGTTTTCATTCGTTTTCTTCCTCAATATAGTGCCAAACTGCCTTTAAAAACAGCTTATCTTCTTTATTAAAGCCTTCGCCTAGTCCGAGAAATTTACCTTCTGAGTAAATTCTGTAAATCCCCTTTGAAAGTCCGTTTGTTCTTTCGGAATTTATCTCGCCGCCGTTTTGGTAATATTTTACCGCATTTTCAAAAACGGTTGCCTCAGGATAAAACGAAAGATATTTTTCGGGCGAAATAACCTTTGAAAAAGGATTTTCACTTTCTAAAAATTCAGTTAATTCAACCGTATCGGCTTCATCTATGCCGCCTGAAAGGCTGCGCTTAAGCGATGCCATTGTTCCCTCAGTGCCAAGCTCTTTGGCTATATCCTCACAAAGAGTGCGAATATAGGTGCCCTTGCCGCAGTTTACCTTAAAGGTTATTTCATCGTTTGAAACGGAAATAAGCTCTATTGAGTAGACGTTTATCGGGCGTGCCTTAATTTCTACCTCTTTGCCCTCTACGGCGTATTGGTAAAGCCTTTTTCCGTTTACCGAAAGTGCGGAATATATGGGAGGAGTTTGCATTATTTCGCCCTTAAAGGACGAAATTGCCTTTTTTACCGTTTCCTCGGTGAGTGCGGGAATTTCTGCCGTTGCAACGGTTTTACCCGTTACGTCGCCGGTATCGGTACGGTATCCGAGCTTTAAAACCGCAACATATTCCTTTGTTTCGGGCATAAATTCCGAAAGTCTTGTTGCTCTTCCGAGCATAACGGGAAGCACTCCCGACGCCATTGGGTCGAGGGTGCCAAAATGTCCCGTTTTAAGTCCGAGCAAGCGTTTTATTTTTGCGGTTACCGCTGATGAGGTCATTCCCGACGGTTTAAAAATCGGTACTATCCCCTGTTGTAAAGGCGTTTTCAACTTTGTTATCCTCTTCGGAGAAATATTCGTTAAGTATTGCGGTTACAAGTCTGCCCTCTACCTCGTTTATCTCGCCCTTAAGCAAGCAGCCCGATGCCTTTTTGTGGCCGCCGCCGCCAAAAAGTGAGCAGATGTGAGAAACGTCAACGTCGCCGTTTGAGCGGGCAGAGATTTTATATTCTCCCGGTGCCGTTTCGCGAAGCAAAAGACCTACCTCAACGCCCGAAATGTTACGGGCAAGGTTTGTGATGTTATCAATATCGTCGTCAGCCGCCTTTGCCTTTGCAATAAGGTCAAGCGTTACTCTGATAATTGCGATTTTTCCGTTTGCAAAATAGTGAAGCGTTTTGAGTGCAAGACCCTGCAACGTTACGTGGCTCGGTGAAACGAGCTCGAAAAGTATCTGATTAAGATACTCCATTCTTGCGCCGTTTTCCAAAAGCGCCGCCGCAATGCGAAGGGTTTCGGCGTCGGTATTTGAATAACGGAAGCAGCCTGTATCGGTGGATATTGCTACGTATATCGCATCGGTTATTTTGTTGGTAAAAGGCACTCTCATCTGCTGAAGAAGGCGGAAAATAATTACACCTGCCGCAGATGCCTTATCCATTATGAGATTCCAACGGGCAAACATACCGTTTGTGGGGTGATGGTCGATTACAAGGTCGATGCAGTCGGCATATTCTCTTAAGCTTCCGCCGAGTAATCCGAGACTTGCAATATCAACCGCAACAACAAAATCGGGCTTGAAGCGAGGATAAAGCTCCTCACTTCCCGTTAAGAAAAGATATTTCTTGGTTATTTTGCTGTCGCAGGCAACACATACTCTTTTACCCATTCCCTCAAGAGCATACATAAGGGCAAAGGCGCTTCCGAGGGTATCGCCGTCGGGGCGCATGTGGGTGAGTATCAAGATATTATCGGCCTTCTTTAAAAGCGATGCCGCCTTGCGAAGTGATGCCGGCTTATTCTTCTTCCTTCGAAACATTGCGCGCCTCCTCCTTTTCCTCAATATCCTTTAAGATATTGTTTATCTTTACGGCATAGTCAAGCGAATTATCAAGCGCAAAGGTGATTTCGGGGGTTATACGAAGTCTTAAACGCTTTGAAAGTTCTTTTCGCATAAAGCCCGCTGCAGAAGAAAGACCCTTCATTGCGTCTTTCTTTGCCTGCTCGCTGCCCATTATGCTTACATATGCCTTACAGTATTTGAGGTCGGGGGTTACGTGTGCTGAGGTTACGCTTACAAAAGGAGGAATTCGGGGATCCTTCAAGGTGCGGATTATTAAAGTAAGCTCCTTGGCGGTATCCTCGTCTATTCTTTCATGTCTGTAGCTTCCCATATCGTCAGTCCTTTATTTCCTGCATTATATATGCCTCGACGATGTCGCCTTCCTTAAGATCGTTGAAGTTTTCAAGGCCCATACCGCATTCGTAGCCCTCGGCTACCTCCTTGGCATCGTCCTTAAATCTCTTTAACGAGGCAAGCTTGCCATCGTAAACAACTATGTTGTCGCGAAGAAGTCTTACGAGGCTGTTTCTCTGTATCTTTCCGTCCTTAACCATGGTGCCTGCAATGGTTCCTACGCCCGACACCTTAAAGGTCTGGCGGATTTCGGCGTGACCGAGTATTTCTTCTTTGAATTTGGGAGCAAGCATACCCTTCATAGCAGCCTGGATCTCCTCAAGGCAATCGTAGATAACTCTGTAAAGTCTTATATCAACCTTATTCTTTGCGGCATAAGCGGTTGCCTGTGCCTCGGGTCTTACGTTAAAGCCAACGATAATTGCGCCCGATGCGGAAGCAAGGGTTACGTCGGATTCGCTTACCGCGCCAACGCCGCCGTGAATAACTCTTACTCTTACCTCGCTGTCGGAAAGCTTCTCAAGAGATGCTTTAACCGCTTCGAAGGTTCCCTGAACGTCTGCCTTTACTATAACGGGAAGCTCCTTGATCTCGCCTTCCTGAATCTGATTGAAGAGGTCGTCAAGCGAAACGATCTTGCTTGCGGCGTTTGTAAGGCTTTCCTTTGCCTTGTGCTTTCTCTGATCGGCAAGTTCTCTTGCCATTCTCTCATCGGCTACAACGTAGAAATCGTCACCTGCCATGGGAACCTCGGCAAGACCGATTATCTCAACGGGAACGGAGGGTCCTGCTGACATTACCTTCTGACCCTTATCGTCGGTCATTGCTCTTACACGACCTACTGCGGTGCCTGCGATGAGGATATCACCGTTTTTCAAGGTGCCGTTCTGAACCAAAACGGTGGTAACGGGGCCTCTGCCCTTGTCAAGGCGAGCCTCGATAACCGTACCCTTTGCGGTGCGGTTGGGGTTAGCCTTAAGCTCCTTAAGCTCTGCAATGAGAAGCACGTTTTCAAGAAGCTTATCTATATTCATTCCTGTAAGAGCCGAGCAAGGAACTGCGATTACGTCGCCGCCCCAATCCTCAACGATAAGGTCGTATTCGGTAAGCGCCTGCTTTACTCTTTCGGGGTTTGCGGTGGGCTTATCCATCTTGTTGATTGCAACAACGATGGATACTCCCGCTGCCTTTGCGTGGTTAATCGCCTCAACGGTCTGGGGCATAATGCCGTCGTCAGCCGCTACAACGATGATTGCAATATCGGTTACCTGTGCACCTCTTGCTCTCATTGCAGTAAATGCAGCGTGGCCGGGGGTGTCAAGGAAGGTAATATCCTTGCCCTGTGCGTTTACACGGTATGCACCGATGTGCTGTGTAATACCGCCTGCCTCGCCTGCGGTTACGTTGGTTTTTCTGATAGCGTCGAGTATTGAGGTCTTACCGTGGTCAACGTGACCCATAACTACTACGACAGGTGCTCTCTCAACGAGCTCCTCGGTGGTATCCTCGGTTACGTCAAAGAGCTTGTCCTCAATAGTTACAACAACCTCTTTGGTTACCTTTGCACCGAATTCCTCTGCGATAAGAGATGCGGTATCGTAATCGATTACCTGGTTTGCGGTTGCCATTACGCCGATAAGCATAAGCTTTTTGATAACCTCTGCATTGGTTGCAGAAAGCTTTGCGGCAAGCTCGCAAACCTGAAGCTCTTCAGGGATAACAACGTGCTGAAGCTTCTTCTTTTTCTTTTCAAGCATAAGACGGCGCATCTTTTCTGCCTCTTCTGCGCGGCTCTTTGACGAGGTCTGCTGCTTGTTTTCGTTCTTTTTCTTTATTTTCTGCTTCTGATTGGAAGCGTTTAACGTTTTATCGGAAACAAAGTTTTCAAGTCTTTCATCGTACTTGGAAAGGTCAACGTGAACGGTGCGGGTATCAACGTAACGTACCTCGCGGCTGCGAATGGTCTGGGTTTCAACACCCTCACTCTGCTTTGTTTCGTTTTGCTTTGCGGGCGCGGGCTTGTTTGCTTCCTGCTTTGCAGGTGCCTTTGTCTCGTTCTTTTTAGGCTCTGCCTTTACCTCGGGTGCGGGCTCTTCCTTTATTTCGGGTGCTTTCTCCGCTGCCTTTTTGTTAAGCTCCTCGAAATACTTTTCAAAGCTTTCGATTGCATATTTCTGGGTAAGGCAATCAAAAACGATGGAAAGCTCTTCATCGGTAAGAGCAGTCATGTGATTTTTGGGCGTGGTTGCATATTTTGTAAGGATATCGGTGATATCCTTGTTTTTTAAATTAAAGTCCTTTGCGACTTCGTTTACTCTGTATTTATTCTCAACAGGCATTATATTTTTCCTCCCTTAGAGTTTTGTGAAAGCTTTGCTCCAAGCATTTTTGCAAAGCCGCCGTCTTCCGTGGAAACCACTCCGAGTATTCCGCTTTGCCCCACGGCAGAGGCAAGCTCGGACATTTTTATATCGGTAAAATAAATTGGGGTATCCGATTCCTCGGAAAGTCTTTCGTATTTTTCCCTTGTGTTTTCGGAAACGTCTGCCGCTACGATAACGAGCTTGCTTCTTGCTCTTCTTACCGAATACTCGGTGTTTTCAGATCCTATAAGAAGCTTGCCTGCTCTGCGGCAAAGTCCCACGGAGGTAAGTATTTTATTCTGCTCCACTTGGTTTCACCTTCAACCTTCTACCGCATTCGAAAGCTCGGCGGCAAGATTCATATATACCTCATCTGGTACCTTTACCTCAAACGTCTTATCAAACGCCTTTGACTTTACCGCCTTTTTAAGACAGTCTGCCGACGGGCATATATAAGCGCCCCTACCCTGCTTTTTGCCGGTTGTGTCAACCGATATTTCTCCTTCGGAGCTGCGGACTATTCTGATAAGCTCTTTTTTCGGCTTGCTCTCGTGGCAGCCTACGCATTTTCTTAACGGTATCTTTTTGATAGCCAAGGGGCTCACCTCTGTTTTATTCTGCCGAGGAAGGCTTAATATCTACCTTCCAGCCGGTAAGCTTTGCGGCAAGACGGGCGTTCTGACCCTCTTTGCCGATTGCGAGTGAAAGCTGACCGTCATCGACAACAACTCTGCAGCTCTTTAATTCGGGATTTACGTCAACCTTAAGGACCTGTGCGGGTGAAAGTGCTGCGGCAACGTATTTATCTACCTCTTCATCGTAAACGATAAGGTCGATCTTCTCGCCGTTTATTTCGTTTAAAATGTTGGTAATTCTTGCTTTTCTGGGACCTATGCAGGCGCCGAGTGCATCAACCTCGGGAGAGGTGGAGGTGATTGCAATTTTGGTTCTTGAGCCTGCTTCTCTTGCAATGGAAACGATTTCAACGGTTCCGTCGGAGATTTCGGGAATCTCAAGCTCGAAAAGGCGGCGTACAAAGCCGGGATGAGTTCTTGAAATTACGATTTCGTGGCCCTTGGTTTTTTCTCCGGTGGGAGCCTTAACCTCTACAACGTAGAATTTAATTCTCTGACCCTCAACCAAAACCTCACCGGGAATCTGCTCCTTTAAGGGGAGGGTGAGCTCGTGACGGCCAACCTCAAGCTTAACAGCCTGCGAACCGGGGATTATTCTCTGAACGGTGCCCGACATAAGCTCGTTCTGACGGCCCTCGAATTCTCTTACAACAGAGCTGTCCATAGCCTCGTTGATTGCCTGAATGATAACGTTTTTACCAATCTTTGCGGCAATTCTGCCGAAATTCTTGGTTTCAAGGTTGATTTCACAAACGCCGCCGAGCTTATTTCT
This sequence comes from Eubacteriales bacterium, assembly GCA_045648325.1. GTDB lineage: Bacteria > Bacillota > Clostridia > Oscillospirales > RGIG5299 > RGIG5299. The sequence goes on from JAZRNU010000039.1 coordinate 11,445, forward strand.
TCTGCTGATTGCCTTTGCATCTTCAAGAGAGATCTGGGTAATGGGATCCTCAACCTCGGTTACTATGTCTTTTGCAATAAAGAAACGCACGTTTTTCTTTTCTGCATCGAAATTGGCGCAAACGTTTTCGCCCGCAATACCTCTTTCTCTTTTTACAGCCGCAACGATTGCCGCACGGATTTTTTCAAGCATATAATCCTTGCTTATTCCTCTTTCCTTTTCAAGTGCGTCAAGCGCTTCAAAAAATTCTTCGTTCATTTTTATTCTTATCCTCCGATTTAAAATTCAAAATATAAATTAAGCTTTGCAATATTTTTTCTCTCAATGTTAAGCGGGTTGCCGTCTTGTTCTGTGTAAAGTATATTTTCGTCAACGTCTTTTAAAACCGCAACCTGTGTTTTTTTGCCGTTTATTGCCTCGTAAAGCTTTACGGTTGCCTTGCTTCCGAGAAACATTTTAATCTGATCGGTATTTTTGAGAACTCTCTCAACACCGGGAGAGGAAACCTCGAGATAATAGCTTTTGTCTATCATATCAAGCTCGTCAAGAAGCGGATCTACGTAACGGCTGTAGTTTTCACAGTCGTCTATTCCCACGCCGCCCTCTTTGTCGATATAAAGACGGAGATACCAGCTGCCTTCCTTGACAAACTCAACGTCCCACAGCATAAGACCAAGCTCGTCTGCCGCTTTTTCGAGGTGCGGATAAAGCGCCTCGGTGATTTTTCCTGCCATTTGCAACCTTCCTTTTCTGTTAAAACCCTTTAATAAAACTTTTGAGAGAGGCGGTTGCCTCTCTCAAATTTCAAGTTTATTCTGCTAATATTATATACCTATTATTACTGTTTGTCAAGCATTTTATGCTTTTTTATATCACCAAAGGTATTTTTTCGCCGCAAAGCTGCCATATTACCGCAAGATAGCCGCTTTTAACCTCTATTTCCGCCGTCTTTCCAACAAGCTCGTTGCTTACGCCTATTGGGAAATTTGGAGAGATAACGGCGTTTTCAACCTCGTATTTAAGCCCCTTTTCGGTTACGCCGTTTGCGCTTCCGCCATAGGCAAAAACAGAAACGGTGCCGAAAAAGTCTTTATCAAAGGAGATTTTACCGTTTCTTATAACGGTAAGCGCATAGCCGTTTCCGATAAGATAGGCAACCGCTCCATTTTCTGCGGCGTAAGCCGCCGTGGCAATATTTGCAAAAGTGTGGTCAAGTCTTTTTCCGGTGCCGCCGTAGATAAATATCTCCTTGCAACCGTTTTGAAGGGCGTGCTTTAAGGCGTAGTTTGTGTCGGTATCGTCCTTTTCGGTGGGGAGAATTATTTTTTCCGACGTTTTCGGAGAGCAAGCGGCAGAATCGAGGTCGCCGATAAAGAGAGTGGGGGTTATTCCCATCTTTCTTGCATAGTCCTCGCCGCCGTCAGCCGCTATTACAATATCGTTTTCGGCGGGTAAAAGCGCAAGCTCCGTTTCCTCGCCCGCGCCGAATATAAAACAGCGTTTTTTCATTTACTCACCGGCCTTCAGTGATTCAACCATATCTATTTTTCTGATTTTGGGGTACATAATTACGTTTACAAATACCGCAAAAAGGATTGAAAGCGCCGCGGAAACCATAAACGACGAGGTTTCTATTTCACGCGCAAACATTACCGCATCTACCTCTGCCGTTCTTATTACGAAGGCGTGAAGGGCAATGCCCAGTAAAAGTCCCACCGCGGTGCCTATAACGCTTAAAATCAGCGTTTCTCTTGACATATAGCTGTAGGTCTCTCTGCCTGTAAATCCAAGCACCTTGAGGGTTGCTATTTCGCGCTTGCGCTCCGTAATATTTATGTTTATCAGATTATAAAGCACAATGAATGCAAGCATTGCCGCCGAAACTATAAGCACCCATACGATGCTGTCGATGCTTTTTAACGATTCGCCGAAGGTCTGTGCTATCTCATCGTAATAAAGCGACATCGTAACCTTTCCGCTTCCGTAAAGAGTTTCGGAAAGACCGTCGCGAAGCTCCTTTTCACCGTATGCCGCCGCAACGACAGTGGTCATTTTTATATCCTCGGAAAAGGCATTGGCATAAAGCTCAGGAGAGATATACACAACGTAGGAAACATAGTTTTCGGTAATGCCCGTTACGGTAAGATCTGCGGTTTTGCCGTTTGAATTTTTAACGGTTATTTTACCTCCAACGCCGACACCGAGCTGTTCCGAAAGCTTTTCGCAGATTACAACAGAATCACTTGCAAGCTCAATATTTTCCTTTGTTTTGCGGTTTTTCAAAACAACGAAGTGGCGGAAATTGGAAATATCCTCGGGAGCGGTAACAGTTACCGAAATCGTCTTATCACCGACCGAAGCATCTGCCGTTTCGTTTCCGAGCCTCATAAACTTGAGCACGCCGTTTTCGTAAAGAATATTTGCAACCTTGTTAAAGGAGGTATCGCCATTGTCGCTTCCCTCCTCGAGCCCTACCGTGAGGTTGTATTTATAGATCATATCGAACTGACGGGGGATCATCGCGTCGATGGAATCTTTAAGTCCGAAGCCCGTTACGAGAAGCGCGGTGCAGCCCGCAACGCCCATAACGGTTAAGATAAAACGCTTTTTGTAGCGGAAAAGGTTTCTAATAGTTACCTTTTTGCTGAAGCTGATATGCTTCCAGATAAAGCCTATTCTCTCAAGCAGCACTCTTTTTCCGGGGGCGGGAGCCTTTGGCAAAAAGAGGGTGGAGGGAGAGCTTTTAAGGGTGCCGTTTACCGCAATAACGGTGGCGCCGACCGTGCAGACTGCCATTGCAAAAAATGCAACGGAGGCGTAATATACGTTAAATCCCGAAATAAGCTTGGGAAGATCGTACATAATCGTATAGACGTTCCAGATTATCGTGGGAAATACCTTAAAGCCAACCGAAAGGCCCAAAACCGAGCCGCCCACGGTTGCCGCCATTGCATAAAGTCCGTATTTGAAGCGGATTGAATTATCGGAATATCCAAGCGCTTTAAGGGTGCCTATCTGTCCTCTTTGCTCTTCAACCATTCTCGTCATGGTGGTAAGTGCAACGAAGGCGGCAATGAAGAAGAAAAAGATGGGAAATATTTTGGCTATTGCATTTATCTTTTCAACGTTTGATGCAAAGCTTGAAGCCGAAACACTCTGATCTCTTCCGAGGAAATACCACTTCGGAGCCTCGGAGGTTGCCAAAAGCTCTTCTGCATCGGCAATATCCTTTTCTGCATTTGCAAATTCGTTTTCTATTTTTGCCTTTTCGTCAAGGTAGGCGTAATAGCTTTCGTTAAGCTCGTCAACTGCATTCAAATAGGCGTTTTCGTTTTTGGTAAGAGCGTTGCTTTGCTTGTCAAGCTCATTTTTCATAGGATCAAGCGCCGCTACCTCTGCCTCGTGAGTTGCCAAAAGCACCTCGTTTTCAACTCTTAACTCCTCGGCTCGTGCAAGTAAAAGTGCATATTGCTCCTCGTATCCCTCTGCAGTCTTATCAAGGGCGGCAATCTGTGATGCAACGGTTGCCGATTCGTTATCGTTCTGAAGCTTTGCGATTTCGTATTTGTTTTTGCTCTCGGTTACGAGAGTGTTATATTGCTTATACTGCTCGTTTAATGCGTTTCTTGCATTTTTGAGCTGCTTTGAGGTGTTATCGAGCTTTGATACAGCAGAAGCAAACTCCGACTCTGCCTTTTCAAACTCAGCGTTAGCTTCTTCGCGTTTTTGCGAAAGCTCGAGCTTTCCTTCGGAAATCTTATCGGAAAGCATTTCTCTGTATTCATCGTAGCGTGCCTCAATGCGAAGCTCGGAAACCGGCTTTAGCATATCGGTAAATTTTTCAACCTCGTCAAAATATCTTTCCGAGGTGGAAATTGCCTTATCTGAAAGTGAGAGGGTTAAAAAAACGTCGGTTTTCACTTCAAGGCTGAAGGCTTCCTCTACTGTATAAACGAAAATATCAACGTTTCCGCTTCCCACGGAGGTGGTTTCGTTTTCAACGGAGAAATAGCGAGGTGACGAAACAACGCCCACTACCGTAAGGGTTACGGTTTCCTCACCGAAGGTGTCCTTTTCACCCGAAACGGTTATTTCAGTACCTATGACACTTTCGTCTGCCACCGCGTTGTGAACCGTAATAACGCATTCTCCCTTGGTTTTGGGCATTCTTCCGTAAATGACCTCAAGGCTGTTTATATAGTTGCCGTTTTCGCCTGACAAATCATTCGGAAGCGATTCGACTCGCGCAACGCATTTTTCGTTATTGAATTCCGCCTTTACGTCTTTGCTGTATGCGGCGTAAAGATTTTTCACTCCGCTTATTTCCTTTATGGCGGCAATATCGTCTTCATCAAAGCCAAATGTGGAAACAAGACGAAGATCCATAAAGTTGGTTTCTTTATAATAGCTGTCTATTGAATTTCTCATTGCGGGAGTGGTTGCCAAAAGGCCCGCCAAAAAGCCCGTACCGAGTGCAACGATAAGGAAAATGGCTATGAAGCGGTTAAAGCTTTTGTATATTTCGCAAATCGACAGCTTGAAAAGCTTCTTCAATTACCATTCAATCCTTTCGATGGGGGTAGGATTATCGTTTATCTCAACCGATTCCACCTTGCCGTTTTTGATTTTTATTACTCGGTCAGCCATTGCCGTAACGGCGTTGTTATGAGTTATTACGATTACCGTTTTGCCCGTCTGCTTGCAGGTATCGTGCAAAAGCTTTAAAATGCTTTTGCCCGTGACGTAATCAAGCGCACCGGTGGGTTCGTCGCAAAGAAGAATTTTGGGATTTTTTGCAAGTGCTCTTGCTATTGCAACTCTCTGCTGCTCGCCGCCCGAAAGCTGTGCGGGAAAGTTTTTCATTCTCTCCTCAAGTCCAACGGATTTAAGAACGTCTGCGGGAGTAAGAGGATCATCGCAAAGATCGGTGGCAATTTCAACGTTTTCAAGTGCGGTGAGATTCTGAATGAGATTATAAAACTGGAAAACAAAGCCGACGTCGTAACGGCGATAGTCAACGAGCTTTTTTCTTTTGAGAGCCGATATTTCAACTCCGTCGAGCATTATTTTTCCGCCGTCTGCGCTGTCCATTCCTCCAAGCAGGTTCAAAACGGTGGTTTTGCCCGCACCGGAGGGGCCGCAAATAACGCAGAATTCACCCTTCTCTATTTCAAAGGAGACTCCGTCGGACGCTGCAATTTTCACAGTGCCCGTTTTATATATTTTCGTTACCTCTTCAAAGGATATAAACGACATTTCTAATTTCCTCGCTTTTTTACGTCTTTTGGTTTACCTTATATTATAACTCTTTTTAACGGCGGTTGTCAATTTTATGTGGGATATAAATAAGATTTTTTTAATAATTAACGCATATTTGAAAATTTTCGTTAATAGATTATTTACAAAATGTTTTTTTTGTTGTATAATAATGTAGAATATTGTTGAATCGGAGATGATAATCTTGGCAAAAAGACCCGACGGAAGAATTGTTAAAAATATCGAGCCCTTGCAGAAGATCACCCCCTATCTTATGAAAAAACGCTATGACAGTCAGAATATGATAAAAACCACCTATGACTGCAAGCCGCTTGATGACTATATTGCAGAAAAAGCAAAAGAGGGCATTGAAGTAAGCTATATGCAGATACTTATGGCCGCTATGATAAGGACCATTGCTCTTCGTCCTCAGTTAAACCGCTTCGTTATGAACGGAAGAATTTACACCCGTTTTGATATTACCACAAGCTTCGTTATCCATCGCTCTCTTCGCGAGGGCTCAACCGATGACGGCGGCACCGACCTCAAGCTTCATTTCAAAGGCACCGAATCTATTTTTGATATTATAAAGGTTATCGACGATGCGATTGACGAAAACCGTCACAACGAGGCAAACGGCACCGACGAGCTTGCAAAGGTGCTTATGAGCATTCCCTCTTTTCTCATAAAGGGTGTTGTAAATCTTCTTATGTGGATGGACAGAAAGAGCATTTTACCCAAGGCAATTATTGATTTAAGTCCCTTCCACACCTCGTTTTTCGTTACAAACGTAAAATCTATCGGTCTTGAATATATTTACCATCACGTTTACGAGTTCGGTACCACCGGTCTTTTCCTTGCTTTGGGCAAAGAAAAAACCGTTCCCGTTATCGACAAGAATACCGGTGAGGTCGTAAAGAGCAAGCAGCTTGAAATCGGTATGGTTTCCGATGAAAGATTCTGCGACGGTCTTTATTTTGCAAGATCTATAAAGCTCTTCAAAAAGTTCATGAGCAACCCCGCACTTTTGGAAACTCCGCTTGATGCGAAGGTTGAAGACGTAAAATAATTCTTTTCCCGCACTCTAACGGTGCGGGAAAATTATCGTAAGAGAGGAAATTATATGGATTTCAAAAACACCCTTAAAAATCATTCGAAATTTATATTTTCTTTTGTTTTTATTCCGGCTCTGGCAGGCGTTTTCTGCGGCGCAGTGGTTTTTCTTTTCAAGGTGGCCGCTGGATTTGTTATTGAAAAATCGCACTTTATCTATTCAATGGCAAAGGCAAGCGTTCTTTCGATGATTGCTTTTTTTGCAATCGTTGCGCTTCTTTCGTTTATTTCGGCGTTTATTTTAAACAGAGTGCCCGATGCGCGCGGAGGCGGTATTCCCTCAGCTGTTACCATTTTAAGAGGTCTTGTAAGATTTTCATGGTGGAAATCGCTTATTTTCACCTTCTTTTCCTCGCTTATTACCTTCTTTTCGGGGCTTCCTCTCGGAAATGAGGGTCCGAGTGTACAGATGGGCGCCGCAATTGGTAAAATGACGGTGCGAATGTTTGGAAGCAAGCACAAGGCGCTTGACCGTTACGTTATGACGGGCGGTGCGAGTGCGGGCTTTGCGGTTGCCACCGGCGCTCCCGTTGCAGGCGTTTTCTTTGCTTTGGAGGAGGCACACCGCAGATTTACCCCCACCATTCTTATTACCGCAACGGTAAGCGTTATGGCGGGATTTTTCACCGCAGGCGTTTTGGAGTCAGTTACAGGCATTGTCAACTCACCCCTTGTCTTCCCCGTTCCCGCTTACATTCCCTTTTCGCAGTGCTGGCTTCCCATTGTAATCGGTATTTTTTCGGGACTTCTGGCAATAGGCGTTTATTACGTTTTCGGTTTCGGAAGAAAGGTAAGACGTGTAACAAAGAAAATAAACTATTATCTCAAGTATTTTATAATTTTTACCGTTACTGCGGCAACAGGGCTTTTCGTACCCTACGTAACCGGCACCGGACATGAGATAATTGAAGTTCTTTTTGAGATAAGCCCCGCGTGGTATCTCCTTGCGGGAGTGCTTATTTTAAGATGTATTTTCGCTTCCACCGCAAATAATCTCGGTGTTACGGGCGGTCTTTTCGTTCCTCTTATTGCATTTGGTGCCATTGGCGGTGCGCTTACGGCAAAGATACTTGCTTCACTTGGATTTATTGATCCCTCTATGACTGCCACCGTTATCGTTATGTCGGTTGCCGCTTTTCTCGGAGCCGCTTTGAAAACACCTATTACGGCAATTATATTCATAACCGAAATTTCCGGCTCGGTTGTAAATCTCGGATATACCATGCTTGCAGTGCTTACCGCCTACGGACTTCTTGAGCTTTTGGGCATTTCCTCAACTAACGATATTGTTATTGAGTCTAAAATCGCAAAAATCAACAAGGATAAGAAAAAGGTTTCGGGCGAGGCTGCTCTTGTTGTTATGAACGATTCCTACGTTATTGGCAGAGAGCCCAGAGATATTTTGTGGCCCAACTCCTGCTTTGTGCTTGGCGTTAAGGGAAATTCAGGCAAGCACAGCGCTTATTTTGCAGAGGGTGACGTTATTACCTTCAGATTTGATACCTTTGATATTGAAAGAATACGCCGTGAGCTTATTGAGCTTCTCGGAGAGCAGGAGCTTCCCAAGGAGCTTTTCTCCGAAGATGAATTAACTGTAAAATAAAAGATAAAGGCACCGAAAATTCGGTGCCTTTTTTGTTTTTGAAATACAATTACGGTTTTAAAATCGTTTGCAAAACAGTTTGGGCGTACCAGCGGGCGAGGTAGTCGTTACAATGGTTTATGTTGTTGCCCGTCATATCGCAAAAGCGTTTTTTGGTGAGAAGATGCTCGTGTATCTCGGTCATATTCGCCATTACGGTGCCCTCTTCCTCAAGCTGCTTTATTGCCTTGTAATATTCGCTTTGAGCGCCCACAAAGGGAGTAGCCTCGTAATTCGGAAGCATAGGGGCTATAATCACGAACTCACAATCGGGGTTTTTATCCTTGATAAGCTTGCGTAGTATCTTCATACTCGATTTATACTGTGTGACGTTTTGTCCCGCCGTGTTCATTCCCCACGCCAAAACGACTAGGTCGGGTGAGTGAGCGTTTACGCTTTCTTCAACGTTTTCAATTCCCCAGGGGAGCGTCATTCCGCCGACCGAAGTATTTATATAGTTTATTTTTGCCTTGGGATAAAGCTTTTTCAGTGCCTCATCAACGAGCTTGGGATAAACGGGCACATTAGGTGCGACGTTATACATTCCCGAGGCATCGCCGCCGACGGTTATCGAATCGCCGTACCAAACCATAGCGACCTCTTCACCGCTCTTTAGCTTTTTCCAGAATTTCGAGAGCTTATCGCCCTTATTTGCGGGAACGGGTCCGTCGTATTCGTCACCGTGAATATAAGTTACGACGTACTGACGGTTATGCGCGTCGGGCGCATAGAAAAGCCTTATATATCCGCCCTTTGAGCAGGCGAAGGTGTGGTTTTCAATAAATTCCTTCGGATAATAATAGTCGTAATCAACAAGCTCTATTGACGAGCCCTCGGGAATGACGAGCTTGCCGTCCTCCAAAATATAGTCTTTACCCTCCTCGAAGCTCTTTGTAAGGGTGGCATTCTGAACGGAGATTATCTTTTCCGCCTTATACATAAGAGGAATGGGATCTATAGTGCCGTCCTCATTTGCAAGGGGCATTATCGATTCGTGGTATTCGATCTTGCCCTCGAAAAGCGAATCGAGAACGTATTTATCAAAATCGTATTCTGTGCAATATCTTTCATTTGGTTTTAACGAGTTCATAATTTTCACCGCCAAGTCGCTGTCACCGTCTTCCCTTTTATAGCCGCCGCACGAGGTAAGTGACAGGAGCAATAAAACGGTTGCAATAATAAATGATAGCTTTTTCATTTTTGGCTTTTTCCTTTCAATGTATTATATGTAAATATACTACATCAAATTTTTTTCGTTGTCAATAGTATATTTTTTATTTTTCGGGGCAATAATCCTCTCAAACGGAGATGATTATTTATGAAAACCTTTAAATGCTTTATTCTTTTTCTTTCGGTTGCGGCAACGATACTTCTTACAGCGGAAACCGCAAATGCTATGAAGGACGCCAGGCAGCTTTCCTCGGAGGTGTTAAGGCTTCACGTTGTTGCCGCCTCTGATTCAAGCAATGATCAGGAATTAAAGCTTCTTGTGAGAGATGCCGTGCTTGAAGCAACCGCACCGCTTTTTGAAAAAGCAAAAAATGCAAGCGAAGCCGCCGAAATTGCCAAAAACAGCTTTTCTCTTATTGAGGAAACTGCAAAAAGAGTTATTCTTGAAAACGGCTACGATTATGACGTGAAAATTTCGGTAACGGAATCGTATTTCCCCACAAAAAGCTATGAAAACGATATCTCACTTCCCGCAGGGGTCTACAATGCGCTTAAAATCGAAATAGGCGCGGCAGACGGACAAAACTGGTGGTGTGTTCTATTCCCGCAGATTTGCCTTTCGACCTCTATATCGGATACTTCGGCAAAAAAGGATTTACTTTCGCCCGCTTCAAAGGAGCTTGCCGAAAACAAAACAAGTGGCGCAAGAATCAAGTTTAAAATAATTGAAATTATAAACGGATTATTCGGAAGATAAATAAATATCCCCCCGTCTAACGGGGGGGATATTTTTTATCAGTCTTTCAATACGGGCTTTTCGCTGTCGGAAGCGGTTGCTTCATTGATTTCGGATTCAATTTTGGAATTTTCGGGTATTTTGCTTTCCTCTATTTCCTCGTTTATTTCCGAAAGAGTTTCGCCGTTCATGAGGCGTTCAAACTCCTCGCCCGAAAGCTTTTCACACGCAAGAAGTGCATTCGAAACTACCGTAAGCTTATCGAAGTTATCCTCAAGGCACTTTTTAGCGATTTCAAAGCATTCCTCAACTATGCGCTTAACCTCGCGGTCAATGGCAGATGCGGTTTCTTCGGAGAAGTTTCTCTGGGTGGTGAAATCTCTGCCGAGGAATACCTCCTCGTGCTCGGTGCTGTAAACTATGGGGCCAAGTGCATCGGACATACCGAATTTGGTTACCATCTTCTTTGCTATTGCGGTTGCACGCTCGAGGTCGTTTGATGCACCGGTTGAAATATCGTCAAGCGCGATCTTTTCTGCAACTCTGCCGCCGAGAAGTGAGTTGATTTCCTCAATCATCTCGGTACGGCTCATATAGCTCTTATCTTCCTTGGGGAGTGAAAGGGTGTAGCCGCCCGCTCTGCCGCGGGGAACGATGGATATCTGATGAACGGGGTCGAGCATTGTCATACATCTCGTTACGATTGCATGGCCAGCCTCGTGATATGCGGTGAGCTTACGTTCCTTTTCGGATACTACGCGGCTCTTTTTCTCAACGCCAACGCAGACCTTCATTATTGCATCCTCAATATCGCCCATATCGATTTTTTTCTTTTTGCGGCGTGCCGCGTAAAGTGCTGCCTCGTTGAGGATATTTTCAAGCTCTGCACCTGTAAATCCAACGGTTTCCTTTGCAATGGTTTCAAGGTTTACCTCATCGGAAAGGGGCTTGCCCTTTGAGTGAACCTTAAGTATTGCCTCTCTGCCCTTTATATCGGGAACGTTTATAACTATCTGACGGTCAAATCGTCCGGGACGTAAGAGTGCGCTGTCGAGTACGTCGGGGCGGTTGGTTGCCGCAATGATGATAACGCCTTCGTTTACGCCAAAGCCGTCCATCTCTACAAGAAGCTGGTTAAGAGTCTGCTCTCTTTCGTCGTGACCGCCGCCGAGACCTGCGCCGCGCTGACGTCCAACTGCGTCAATCTCGTCGATAAATACGATACAGGGAGTGTTTTTCTTTGCCTGCTCAAAAAGATCTCTTACTCGCGATGCACCAACACCGACGTAAAGCTCAACGAAATCGGAGCCCGATATTGAGAAGAAGGGCACCTTCGCCTCGCCTGCTATTGCCTTTGCAAAAAGAGTCTTGCCGGTACCGGGTGCGCCAACGAGAAGCACGCCTTTGGGAATTCTTGCGCCAAGCTCAACGAAGCGGCGGGGATTTTTAAGAAATTCGACTATTTCGGAAAGCTCCTCCTTTTCCTCGTCGGCACCTGCAACGTCATTGAAGGTAACTCTCTTTTTATCGTCGGTAATAAGCTTTGCGCGGGAACGGCCAAACGACATTGCGCCGCCCTTGCCTCCGCCGTTTACCTGATTCATCATAAATATTGCAAAGATTGCAACGCCGCCAATTAACAGGATATAGGGAATAAAGCTTACCCACGCGGGCCATACCGTTGCCGCAGTTATTTCAAACTCGGAAACGAGCTTATTATCGAGTGCTTCCTGAATATCCTCTTTAAAAGCGGTTATGCTGTAAAGATTATAGGTGAGCTTTTTCGTTTCGTCTGATTTCAGGTAATAAGTGAGTTTGCCGTTTGAGGCGTCGATTTCCGCCTTTAAGACCTCACCGTTCTGAAACTGCTCAACTATCTGCCAGTAGGTAGGCTTTGTTTCGTCCTTGCCCACCCCGAAATAGCTTACAGCCAAAAACGTTACCCCAAAGGCAACGATTAAGACAATTATTGTTCTTACGTTTTTCTTCATTTAATGCTTGCTCCTTAACTTTTCGCCTTATACTTCGGGAATTGCTATATAGGGTAATTCCCGCATTTCTTCATTGTAATCAAGTCCGTAGCCGACCACGAACTCCTTGCCGATATAAAAGCCCGCATAGTCGGGAATTATACCGTTTTTAACGCATTCCTTCTTATATAATAAGCTGCATATCTTAAGGGAAGCGGGTTCCTTTGCAGATATTTCCTTTATCATATTTTCAAGAGTAATGCCGCTGTCGATTATATCCTCAACAATAAGAATATTGCGGTCTTTAATATAATCGGGAAGACTGTTAATGCCGTTCTTTGCACAAATATACTCGATGGTAAGGGGAGTTTTTATTTTTCTTACAAGGTCTGCAGTAAATATTATGCTCCCTTTTAAAATACATAATACGAGTAATTCTTTGCCTTTATAATCTTCGGTTATTTCTTTTCCGAGCTCTGCCACTCTTTTTTGAATTTCTTTTTCTGTAAATAACGTCTTTTTGATTTTAACTTCCATTTTCTCTACCTCGCATTGTCAGACTTGCCGATTTGTTCTATATAGAATATTTTTTCGCTGTCGGAAATAACTATAAGACCGTTTCTCTGCGAGCATGGAATTTTCTCATCGATAAGCAGCTTTTTTACCAGGCGGTTTACTCCGTTTAATCTGATACGGTCACCCGTTTTTCTGCTTCGTGCCACAAGCTCGCCGACTATTTTATCACATTTAAAGCTCGTATTTATTAGTGAATTGTTAAATGTTACGGTATTTTCTTTTAAATCAACGGAAATTCGCGCATTTTTCACCGTGTTTTCACCGTCGGTGAGAATTACGGCAAACCCGTCTTCTTCTTTATTCTTTTTACCTATTACAAGCTTGCCGTAGGATATTCTTGCCTCAAAGCCGTTTTTAAGCTCGGCACTTTTTGAGGTTTTGCCGTTTGCAATAAGCTTTCTTACCCTTGATATCATATCGTAATCGGGATAAAAGCCGCATTTTTCAAATATTTCCTCCGAAATAACTCTGTAAGACACCGAAGGCGGCATTTCGTTTAAAAATTCAACGTCGTCGGTTTTGACAAGCGCCGCTTCCTCCGAGAGATATTCCTCGTCCTCTCTTAACGCCGACGCCGTTCTTTTGGCAGCGGTGTAAAAGGAAGGATTTATCTCTTTTATTAAAGGTATTATATTATGTCTTATTTTATTTCTGGTATAATCATCTGTAAGGTTTGTGCAATCAACCATAAACGGAATGCCGTTTTCGAAAAGCTCATTTTCGATTTCAGCCTTGGGAATGTCGATAAGCGGTCTTATAAATTTTTCTCTTACTGCCGCTATTCCCATAAGACCTTTCGCGCCGGCACCTCTTATGAGATTGAAAACGAGGGTTTCGGCAAAATCGTCGGCATTGTGTCCGAGGGCTACCCTATTGATTTTATCTTCCTTTGAAAGCTGCTCAAAATAACCGTAACGGATATTTCGCGCCGCTTCCTCGGTGCCCTCGCCCGTTTGCTCGCATCTTGCCTTTACGTTTGCGGAAAGCACGAAAAGCGGAACGCCAAGCTTGTCACAAAGGCTTTTGCAAAATTCCTCGTCGCGCTTTGCCTCGTCTTTTCTTAAATTGTGATTTATGTGTGCCGCAAAGATAGTGAGCGAAAGCTCATCTTTGAGCGACGTTAAAAAATGAAGCAGATAAACGGAATCGGGGCCGCCTGAAAGAGCAACGAGAACTCGGTCACCCTTTTTAAGCATTTCATGCTCAAAAACCGTTTTAAGCGCTTTTTTAAAACTCTTCATGTTGAGTATCTATTGCGGAAAATCTTGTAAATTCCTTTACAAACTGAAGCTTTACCTCGCCCGTCATACCGTGACGGTTTTTGGAAACCGAGCAGGTTACGACGTTGGGATTTACGGGATTTCCCTCACTGTCCTTTTCATAATAGAGGAACAATACCATATCGGCATCCTGCTCGATTGAACCCGAATCACGAAGATCGGAAAGCATGGGCTTGCCGCTTCTCTTTTCGGATTCACGGTTAAGCTGTGAAAGCACGAGTATCGGAACGCCGAGGTCCTTTGCCATAATTTTGAGGTTTCGGGTAAAGGTTGAGATTTCAAGAACTCGGTTATCGGTCATTCTTGACGAGCCGAGAAGCTGAAGGTAGTCGATTACCACGAAGCCGAGATTGCTTATTCTGCGAAGCTTTGATTTCATTTCGCTTATCGTTATACCGCTTTTATCGTCAAAATACATTGGCGAATCGTGAAGCTGGCCTGCTGCATCGGCAAGCTTTGCCCACTCCTTTTGAGTGAGGTTGCCGGTGCGGAACTTTTTACTGTCAATAAGCGCCTCGCTTGCCATAATTCTCTGTGCAAGTTGGGAGTTGGGCATTTCAAGAGAGAACAAAACGCATTTTTTGCGGCTCTTCTGAGCAATATTTCTCATAAGGTTAAGCGCAAAGCTCGTTTTACCGATACCGGGACGCGCCGCAAGTACTATAAGGTCGCCCTTACCAAAGCCGTCTACTATCTTGTCAAGATCGGAATATCCCGTCTGCAAGCCAAGAAGCTCGGTTTTATCCTCCATTGCAGCAATGTTTCCGATTGAGGTCATTTCCTCGCTGATAATTCTTGAAAGCTTTGCAAGCTCACCCGTTTTTTTCTTTTCGCTTATATCATATATCTTCTGCTCCGCGAGGTCGACGATGCTGTCTGCCGAATCATTTTCAAGATAGCACATTGAGGTTATGGCTTCGCATTCCTCAATAAGCTTGCGAAGCATATATTTGCTTTTGACTATCTCGCAGTATCTTTCGATATTCTGTGCAGAGGGAACGCTTTTTGCAAGATTGAAGATATACTCCTTGCCCGTTGCTTCATCGTAATTACCCTCCTCCTTCAAGGTGTCAATGAGGGTAACGGGATCAATACCGCCGCGCGAATAATCGAATATTTTCTGCATTGCCTCGAATATCTCGCGGTGAGCGGGCACAAAGAAGCATTCCGCAGTTAAGGTGTTAAACACCTGCGGAAGGCACTCGTCGCTAATTAACATACTGCCAAGCACCGATTGCTCGGCTTCGACAGACGATGGCATTTTTCTGGAAAAATCGTCCATTTTTCTTTCTCCTTTGAAGAGAGTTTATCAGTTTTCTTTCTGTGTTCTTACCTTGAGAGTTGCCACTGCCTCGGGGTGAAGCTTTACCGATACCTCGGTAATTCCGAATGATCTGATGGGATCGTCAAGCATTATCTTTTTCTTGTCTATTTCAAGCTTGGTCTGCTTTTTTACAGCCTCGGCAATTTCCTTTGAGGTAACCGAGCCGAAAAGTCTGTCGCCCGCGCCTGCCTTGGCGGTAATTACAACGGTAACGGTGTCAAGCTTTGCTTTGAGTTCAAGAGCCGCTGCCTTTTCCTCTGCCTTTTTGTGGTCAACCGATGCTATTTTGCTGCTTCTTTCAGCCATATTTGAGGTATTTGCCTCTACTGCAAGACCCTTTGGGAAAAGGAAATTTCTCGCATATCCGTCGGATACGTTTACAACGTCGCCCTTTTTGCCCTGTGCCTTTACGTCGGCAGTTAAAATTACTTTCATTCCTTATTCTCCTTATCTTCTGTTGTTTCGCCGTTTTCTTCCTCGTTTGGAAGATTTTTGTATTCATCGCGCTCATACCACGGTATATCCTGATTATGAGCATCTTCTTTATCGCGCTCACGTCTTTGAAGCTCGCCGCGCTCTGCCTTTTCCTTCATCTTCTCAAGTATTTCGGCAGTGCTGTCTTTTTCCGGGTCAAAGCCGTACTGCTTCATCATTTTGAGAAATTTGTTTCTCGTTTGAACTACACCCTCAAAGATACCTACCATTGCAATAAGCTCAAGTCCCGAAATAAGCACCGCAATAGCACAAATTACCGTGTAAACGATATGCTTCGTTACCGTTTTGGTTTTTCTTATATTCATCATAAACGAAATAAAGCCAAATCCCGAAACAGCAAAATATGCAATTCCCACCGTTACGAAATTTTCAAGCGTTATTCCGAAGGCATCGTTTTTGACAAACATCGAGGCAATATACGCCACTGCCATTATTACCGAAAGAAGTCTGTCTGCCTTTACCGAGGAAAGCCTGCCGATTTTGGCAACGTCTGCCCTGTATGCGGCGTTTTTGATATAAAGCGCCGACGGTGCCGCTACCACAAAGCCGAGCGTTACGGCAAGAGAGGGAAACATCGGTATATAATATTCAACAATAAGCGTTTTTAACGTTTCGTAAGCCGTTCTGTATTCCTCTATAAGGTTTTCGTTTCCCGTTTCCTTAAGAAGCTCGATAAAGCTGTTCATATTTGCTTCAAAGGAATTTATGAGCCACGAAAAGGCAATTTTTGCACCTTCAAGCGAAAGAGAGCCGCCGCGCGCATAAACGTATAAGAACGTTACCGTGCAAAGTGCTGCCGCTGTTGCAAATGCGGTTATTGTTATAATATACTGAAATTTGAGTGCCTTGCGGAAGGTGATTGCAAACGACAATGCGGGAACCATGCACATAAGCTCAAGAAGCAGTGCATAATAAAAATCTCCGCCCGAAAGAAGGGTGCCCGCAAAAAAGTAAGCGGTTACCGTTCCCAAAAAGGCAATCGGCAGATATGCTTTTTTTGAATTTATGAAAACAACCGATGCCGCCGCACCCGAAAAAGGTGCGAGAAACGGAAATGCGGGCGATAAAAATGCCAATACAAATGATAAAATTGCCGCCGACACCATTGTTTTTTTCTGCTTATTAAGAGAAATTTTGTCCAACTCCCAACTGTATATCTTCTCATTATAATATTTTAGCATATTTATATTATAATTTCAAATCTTTTTTTGCATTTTTCACGCTATTAAAATAAAAATTCTGTTAACACGGTGTAAAATTAACGAATTTTTGATTTATACGTGCCTTTTTTGGTGTATAATTATTTCAACATTTTATTTTGGAGGCGTTTTCTCCTTGTTAAAGCTTTGCGATATCAAAAAAAGTTACGTTACCGGCGACTTTATTCAGCACGCCTTAAACGGTGTTTCGGTTGAATTTACAAAAAACGAATTCGTTTCGGTTTTGGGTCCCTCTGGAAGCGGTAAAACGACGTTACTTAACATCGTCGGCGGTCTTGACCGTTACGACTCGGGCGACCTTATTATTAACGGCAAATCAACCAAGCAGTTTTCGCAGACCGAATGGGATTCCTACAGAAACAACTGCATCGGCTTTGTTTTTCAAAGCTATAATTTGATCAGCCATCTCACCGTGCTCGAAAACGTTGAGCTCGGTATGACGCTTAGCGGAATCTCCGCCGCAAAAAGACGCAAGCGCGCTCTTCTGGCTCTTGAAAAAATGGGAATCAAGGAGCACGCAAAGAAAAAGCCCAATCAGCTTTCGGGCGGTCAGATGCAGCGTGTTGCCATTGCAAGAGCAATTTCGGGCGATCCCGACATAATACTCGCGGACGAGCCGACCGGCGCTCTTGATTCAGTCACAAGCGAGCAGATAATGGATATTTTAAAGGAGCTTTCAAAGGAAAAGCTCGTTATTATGGTAACCCACAACGGCGAGCTTGCGCAGAAATACTCCGACAGAATTCTTGAATTCAAGGACGGCTCACTCGTTAAGGACAGCGGCTCCAAGGTCGACGATGGTGTGAAAAAGTCCTTTACCTTGAAAAAGACCTCGATGAGCTTTTTCACCGCCTTGAGGCTTTCTCTTAAAAACATATTCACCAAAAAGCTCAAAACCACCATTACCGCGGTGGCGGCAAGTATTGGAATTATAGGCATTTCGCTTATTCTTGCCCTTTCAAACGGCTTTGGCATTCAGATCGACAGCTTTCAGGCAAGGGCGCTCGGTTCTTTCCCGATAATCATTCAGCAGTCTGCAGTTTCGGTTGATCCCGAGGATATGATGGACATTATGGAAAGCAATTTGCAGAAGTTCCCCGACGTTTCGGTTGTTTACCCCTTTGACAAAAGCTTTTCAAGCATAGTTCACACAAACATCTTTACCGATGAATTTATGGATTACGTTAAAAGCGCAGACCGCAACGTGGTAAGAGGTCTTTCCTACACGCGAGGCACCTCGGTAAATCTTCTTTACAAAACTGGCGACACGATAAAGAGAATTACCGGATCGGATATTACCATTACCCTTTTACCCCTTGAATTCGGTAACACAAACGCCTTTTTAAACGATGATTACGACGTGCTTGCAACACTTGGCGACTCCCTTTCCGAAAGCGTGACGGACGTATTTCTCGTGGTTGACTCACGAAACAGGCTCGATGAGAAAACCATTGAGCTTTTAGGGCTTGATCCCGATTCGGAGGGCATTCCCTTTGACGAGTTTTTGGGGCTTGAATTCAAATTCGTTCCAAATGACGTATGGTATTCGGAAAACAACGGATATTTCACCGTTAACTCCGATCTTTCGGCCTCATACAATAACGAGCAGTCGGTTACCTTGAGAGTTGCCGGCGTGGTAAGAACAAAAGAAGCAAGCGAGCTTACCGCCGCAACCGACGGTCTTCTTATGAGAAGCGAAATGATGGAGGAGATCGTTAAGATAAACTCCCAATCTGAAATAGTAACTTCCCAGAAAAACGCCGATTACGACGTAAGAACGGGACTCCCCTTCCCCGACGACGAAAGCGGAAGCCAGTTAAAGAGCTATTATCTTGCACAGCTTGGCGACGATACCTTGCCCTATGCGATATTTATCTATCCCGCAGATTTCGATGCAAAGGATTTGCTTATTGAATATCTCGATGCCTTTAACGAGGGCAAAGAGGAGGCAGACAGAATAGTTTACACCGATATGGCAACAACTATTTCAAATCTCTCCTCGAACATTTTAAATGCAATTACCATTGTGCTTGTAGTATTTTCATCAATTTCACTTGTTGTTTCTTCGATTATGATTGGCATTATAACCTATTCTTCGGTAATTGAAAGAACGAGAGAAATAGGAATTTTGAGGGCTCTTGGCGCACGAAAGAGCGATATTTGCCGCGTTTTCAACGCAGAAACCTTTATTATCGGTATTTTCTCGGGAATTATAGGCATTGTGCTTTCCGCCCTTTCACTCATTCCCGCAAATATGATTTTAAAGGCTCTTACCGAGCTTGACAACGTTGCCGTTATGAACCCCATTCACACCGTTGTTTTAGTGCTTATCTGCATTGCAACCTCGGTAATCGGCGGTCTTATTCCCGCAATAATGGCTTCGCTTAAGGACCCCGTTACTGCTCTTCGCACCGATTGATGTTGACTTTACGGAAGTTTACTGATATACTTTAAGGTATACTTCGCACAGAAAGGACTTGAAAATTTGAAAAAACCGTTTTTATCAAAAATAATTCTTGGCTTGATTTCTGCGGTCGTGCTTTTTATCGCCTATTGGTTTATGCTGCCGCCTCTTAATTTAAGAAGCCCCGATTTCTGGAACTTCTTTGTTTTTGCAATAGTTCTCGTTACCGTGCTTTTTGCAGGCAGAGCGCTTATTTCCGCACTCAAGGAGCTTCCCTCGCAGGGAGGCGGACGCTTTGCTTTTATGAAAATCAAAGGCACGGCAGGCCTTGCAATAAAAATAATTTTAGGCTCGATTGCCTCGGTTATCGTTATTAACGTTGTTGCTTCAATTATAGGCGCAACCATTTTCAACGCGAAAAATTATTACAATCTCATTTCGGTAAACGAGGGCAATTTTGCAGAGGATATTGCCGAAATCGATATGAGCTCGATTCCCGTTGTTGACAAGGATTCAGCTTCACGTCTTGCAAGAAGAAAGCTCGGCGAGATGAAGGATCTTGTTTCACAGTTTGAAATAACCTCCGATTTTACCCAGATAAACTACAACAACTCTCCTTACAGAGTTACCACCCTTGCATACGGCGACGTTTTCAAGTGGTTTAACAATCAGTCAAGCGGCATTCCCGCCTACATTACCGTTGACATGGTAACGCAGGACGCAAAGCTCGTGCGTCTTGAAAACGGAATAAAATATTCCGAAAGCGAGTATTTTTACAGAAATATTCACCGTTATCTCCGCTTCAACTACCCCACCAAGATATTTGACGATCTTTGCTTTGAAATCGACGACAACGGCACTCCCTACTGGATTGCACCCTGCATTACCTACCGCATTGGTCTTTGGAACGGCAAGGATATTGACGGCGCAGTTTTGGTAAACGCAGTTACCGGCGAGCACGAATATCTCACTTTAGATGAAATTCCCTCGTGGGTCGATCAGGTGTTTATTTCGGATCTTGTTATCGAGCAGCTTAACTACTACGGAATGTACGTAAACGGCTTCTGGAACTCGATTTTCGGTCAGCAGGACGTTTTGCAGACCACCGCAGGCTACAACTACCTTGCCATTGACGACGACGTATGGCTTTACACAGGCATGACCTCGGTTGCAAGTGACGAATCAAACGTTGGCTTTGTGCTTGTAAATCTTCGCACGAAGGAAGCAAAATTCTACACAGTACCCGGCGCGGAGGAATATTCGGCAATGAGCTCGGCGCAGGGTCAGGTTCAGCATCTTAATTACAGCTCTACCTTCCCGATTCTTTTAAACGTTGCAGACCGTCCCACCTATTTCGTTTCGCTTAAGGACGATGCGGGACTCGTTAAGCTTTACGCCTTCGTTGACGTTGAAAGATACCAGATCGTCGGCACCGGCGAGACGGTTGCCGAGGCCAAGGCAAACTACGCCGAAAAGCTGAAATCGGAGGACATTGACGTTCCCGGTAACCTCACGGCGGATATTACCGTTTCGGATTACCGCTTCCTCGTTACGGGCGGCGAAAGCAACGCTTACGTAAGCGACACCGAGGGAAATATCTGGATAATTCCCGTTTCGCTTGATTCACGTCTTGCGTTTATTGAAAACGGAAGCGTAATCTCGGTTGAATATTCCAAAATTGGAAACGTTAAAACGGTAACCAAGGTTTTAAGTGTTGTAAACGGTTGATAATTTCAAACCCCCGCGCTTGTAATTCAAGTGCGGGGGGATTTTTTGGCTGATTTTGCTAAGCGCCTGGCTTCTATCTGATTTTATTTCCGCGTGAAGCCACGGGAGCTCCTATTTTTAATTCCACTGCGCGTGGGGCGCCCATTTCTTGTAGGGATACAAGAAATGGGAAAAGAAAATCCTTTTGTAAGGGGGGATTTCGATTCCCCCCTTACCCGGCGCTACCAAAGATT
>JAZRNU010000040.1:0-3929 GCA_045648325.1 Eubacteriales bacterium
GTTGACCTTTACAATGAGCTTATGCTTCCCACACTTCTTGATAAAATTTGCGAAATTGAAGGTCTTAAATGGGTAAGAGTTCTTTACTGCTACCCCGAGAGGATCACCGACAAGCTTCTTGACGTGTTTGTAAATAATGAAAAGCTCGTTAACTATTTTGATATTCCCATTCAGCATTGCAACAACGATATTCTCAAATCAATGAGAAGAAAATGCACTAAAGAGGATATCGAAGCACTTATTGAAAAAATACGTACAAGACTTCCCGATGCCATTATCAGAACAACTCTTATTGCCGGCTATCCCGGTGAAACGAGAGCTCAATTTAACGAAATGGTCGATTTCATAAAGCGTATTAAATTTGACCGTTTGGGAGCTTTTGCTTATTCAAGAGAAGAAAATACTCTTGCTTATTCCCTTCCCTCACAGGTTTCGGAAAAGGAAAAGCAAAGACGTGCCGATATTATCCGTACCGAGCAGGAAATTATTGCCGATGAAAAATCAAAGGCCTTAATCGGAAAAACCGTAACCGTTTTGGCAGAGGGCTTTGATAAATACGCAGAGGTATTTTTCGGAAGAAGTAAATTTGAAGCACCCGACGTTGACGGCAGAATTTTCTTTACGACAGATAAGACGGTTAGTGTTGGCGAATTTATTGAAGTTCTTATTGAAGATGCCGAGGGTTCAGACCTCTTTGGCAGCACGATATGAAGGGATATATAATGATTAAAAAAGAAAATATACCTAATTTTCTATGTTATTTGAGAATAGCGGCGACACCGTTTGTGGTTTTGTTTTTACTTCTTTCAGTTGCGTTTGACGGTATATGGAAAGCTGTTTTCATTGTGATTTCAGGTGCTTTCTTCGGTCTTGCCATGCTTACCGACGCACTTGACGGATATTATGCAAGAAAATACAATCTTATTTCCGACAAGGGAAAAATTTTAGACCCGTTTGCCGATAAAATCCTCATAATAGGCTCTATGTTTGCCTTTTTTGTAAGGGATTTCTTCGTCGGATCACTCGCCATTTGGTTTTTAATTCCCCTTGCAGTTATTCTTGCACGTGAAATAACCGTTTCGCTTCTTCGAAAATATACCGCGAAAAAAGGCGCTGTTATAGGTGCTTCTATCTGGGGCAAGATCAAGACCTGTATTCAGTCAATTACAGTTGCGCTTTCATTCTTCGCCGCACTGTTTAATTTTAACGATTTTGTATTTTACTTTATCTGCTTTGCAGGTGTAATTACATTTATTTCACTTTTTCCCTATTTAAAGATGTATATCTCAAAGCTTAAGGAGTTGAAATAAGCTATGACTTTAAAGGAACTCAAGGAAGAAATTGCCTTAATCAAGGAAAAAGACCCTGCGGCACGCTCTTCCATTGAAATATATTTTCTCTATTCGGGCTTCAAGGCAATAAGAAGTTACCGTCTTGCACATAAGCTTTATTTGAAAAAGCACTATTTCCTTGCAAGATGGGTTTCGGAACGCGCAAGAAGAAGAACCGGAATTGAAATTCACCCCGGCGCTACTATCGGAAAGGGCTTGTTTATCGACCACGGTACCGGTGTTGTTATCGGTGAAACCGTTGAAATCGGCGATAACTGCCTTATTTATCAGGGAGTTACCCTTGGCGGTACCGGTAAGGATAAGGGCAAACGTCACCCCACACTCGGAAACAACGTTATGGTTGGCTCAGGTGCAAAGGTTTTAGGCCCGCTTCACATCGGCGACAATGCCAAAATTGCATCGGGTGCAGTTGTTCTTTCAAACGTGCCCGCAAATTCAACCGCAGTAGGCGTACCTGCGCGTGTTGTTGTAAGGGACGGCGTAAAGGTAAATCAGCTTGACCAGATACATATTCCCGACCCTGTTTCACAAGAGCTTTGCAAGCTTAACTTCAGAATTGATCAGCTTGAAAAAGAGCTTAAAGCAAATGAAAACAAATAATTTAACGGTTATATCGAAAGGACCGATTTTATGAAGCTTTTTAACACACTCACTAACAAAAAAGAAGATTTTACCCCTATTGAAGACGGAAAAATTAAAATGTATTGCTGCGGTCCCACCGTTTATAACTTCTTCCATTTGGGAAATTCACGTCCTCTTATAATCTTCGATGCAATGAGGAGATTTTTCGAGTACATCGGTTATGAGGTAACATTTGTTCAGAATTTTACCGATATTGACGATAAAATGATAAAAAAGGCAAACGAGGAAGGCGTTACCGTTAAGGAGATTGCCGAAAGATACATTGCCGAATACAAGACCGATGCAACGGGACTCGGTATCCGCGAGGCTACCGTTCACCCCAAGGCAACCGAAAATATCCCCGAGATAATCGAGCTTGTAAAAACTCTTATTGAAAAAGGCTTTGCTTATGAGTCAAACGGTGACGTTTATTTCAGAACGCATCATTTCCACGAATACGGCAAGCTTTCTCATCAGCCCCTTTCCGACCTTGAGGAGGGCGCAAGAATTGATATAAACGAGCAAAAGGAAAGCGCAGTTGACTTTGCTTTGTGGAAGGCAGCAAAGCCCGGCGAGCCTCATTGGACTTCTCCCTGGGGTGAGGGCCGTCCCGGTTGGCACATTGAGTGCTCCGCTATGGCTACCAAATATCTCGGCAAGACCATTGATATTCACGCAGGCGGCGTTGACCTTGTTTTCCCCCATCACGAAAATGAGATTGCACAGTCGGAATGTGCACACGGCTGTGATTTTGCCAAATTCTGGGTACACAACGGCTTTATAAACGTTGATAACCAGAAGATGTCCAAATCGCTTAACAACTTCTTTACCGTAAGAGATATCGCATCGCAGTACGGATACGAGGTTATCAGATATTTCATTCTTTCCGCACATTACAGAAATCCCATCAACTACACCGTTGAAATTCTTGAGCAGTGCAAGGCATCTATTCAGAGAATTGTAAACTGCTATGAAAACCTTTGCCATCTTGAAAGCGTTGCTTCGAAAATCGGTCTTACCGATGCTGAAAATGCTTCGATTGATAAGATAAAGGAATACAAAAAATCATTTATTTCCGCTCTTGAGGACGATTTCAATACCGCAGATGCAATCGGATACCTTTTTGAAACAGTAAGAGAGATAAACACAAATGCTACCGACAGTGCTTCTCTTGAATACGTCAAGGCTGCAAAAGAGCTTTTGGTAGATATTAACGGTATTATCTCTGTTGTATCCTTTGACAAAAAGGATTCGCTTGACAGCGAGGTTGAAGCGCTTATAGAAATGCGTCAGGCCGCACGCGCCGCAAAGGACTATAAGAAAGCCGACGAGATAAGAGATACTCTTAAAAATATGGGCATAATCCTTGAAGACACCAAAAACGGCGTCAAGTGGAGAAAGGAATAAGACGTGAATGATATTTTCGGGCTTAACGCGCCGATTTCGGTAATAAAAGGCGTTGGTGAAAAAACTGCCGAGCTTGTTTCCAAACTCGGTATTGACACCGTGCTCGATCTTATCACCTATTTTCCGAGAAGCTATGAGGACAGGTCGAATATTAAGGACATAGCCGACTGCGTTGACGGAGAAAAGGTTGGCGTTTACGCACGTCTTGCCGTACCCGTTACGGAGGTAAAAGTAAGAGGCGGCCTTAAGCTTTATAAAATGATCTTCGTTGACGATACGTGCTCTATGGAGGTCACCGCCTTTAATCAGTCTTATTTAAAGACCTCATTAAAAAGCGGGGAGACATATTTCCTCTTCGGAAGGCTCGTCAAGAGATTTAACAAGCGCGAAATGCTTTCACCTCTTATTGAAAAGGTTTCTCCCGTCAATGACCGCACCTCTCTTTTCCCCGTTTACCGTCTTACCGAAGGGATAACACAGAAAAAGCTTCGCAGTATGATAAAATCTGCACTCAGTTATCTTGATAGCGGATTTGAAACGTTACCCTCT
>JAZRNU010000041.1:0-7675 GCA_045648325.1 Eubacteriales bacterium
AATTGAATTTATGCAGCCCTTTGCTGACAATGCGTTCGAGCTTTTGACTACCGGCAAGGGCCCCGGCAACGATTTCCTCGGCTGGGTACAGCTTCCCGTGAACTACGATAAGGAAGAATTTGCAAGAATCAAAATTGCCGCAAACAAGATCCGCAATAACAGCGATTATCTCGTTGTAATCGGCATAGGCGGCTCATATCTCGGTGCAAAAAGCGCTATTGATTTTCTCCCTTCAGCAAAAATGGATAAAACAAAGGTTGTTTTTGCAGGCAACAACTTGAGTGCAGAATATATCAATGAAATCATTGAGTTAATTAAAGATAAGGATTTTTCGATAAACGTTATTTCCAAATCAGGAACTACAACCGAGCCTGCAGTTGCTTTCAGAATTTTCAGAAAGCTTCTTGTTGAAAAATACGGCGACAAATCAAGTGAAAGAATTTTTGCAACCACCGACAAGGCACGCGGCACTTTAAAAGAGCTTGCAGATAAAGAGGGTTGGGAAACCTTTGTTGTTCCCGATGACGTTGGCGGAAGATACTCCGTACTTACTGCCGTAGGTCTTTTGCCCATTGCCGTTGCAGGCGCCGATATTGATGATATTATGGCGGGTGCTGTTAAAGCAAAAGCTGAATTAACAAAGCTTCCTTATTCCGAAAATGCTTGTCTTAAATATGCCGCATACAGAAATCTTCTTTTAGAGAAAGGCAAGACTCTTGAGGTTCTTTCTTCATTTGAGCCTTCACTTGCTTCATTTGCTGAGTGGTTCAAGCAGCTTTACGGTGAAAGCGAAGGAAAAGACGGCAAGGGCATCTTCCCTGCTTCGGTATCATTCACAACCGATCTTCATTCTCTCGGTCAGTATATTCAGGACGGTATCAGAAATATTTTCGAAACCGTTATCTGGGTTGAGAACAGCAATTCAAAATTAGCGGTTCCCTTTGATGAAAACGACGGCGACGGTCTTAACTTCCTTGCAAATAAGGATATTAACGAGATCAACAAAATGGCTCATCTCGGAACTGTTCTTGCACACGTTGACGGCGGTGTTCCCAACATAATTCTTACAATAGATGAAAGAAACGAAAATAACTACGGATATGCCGTTTACTTCTTCGAGCTTGCATGCGCTGTATCGGGTTATATCCTCGGAGTTAATCCCTTTAATCAGCCCGGTGTTGAGGATTACAAGAAAAATATGTTTGCTTTAATGGGCAAAAAAGGCTATGAAGACCGCGCAGAAGCACTTTTTGAACGCTTGAAGTAAAATATTTACATTTCTTTTAAATATTTTGCTCAAAACTATTTGATTTTTTCGTAATGTTATTGTATAATAAAGATAGCAAAACTCATTACAATATTTTTTGGAGGTTTTATTATGATAAAAGTTATTATGGGTTTAAAAGGTATGGGTAAAACTAAAAGCCTTATTGAGATGGTTAACAACTCTGTTGCCAACTCCGACGGTTGCGTAGTTTGCATTGAAAAAGGCAATAAGCTTACCTATGATATTTCTCATCAGGCCCGTTTGATAGATTCTTCCGAATACACTGTTGATAATGCACAGAGCTTCTTCGGTTTCGTTGCAGGTCTTCTTGCAGGAAATTACGATATTCACAACATTTACGTTGACAGCATTTTGAAAATCGTAGGCGAAGATCTCGTTGAGCTCGGTTCTCTTCTTGCAAAGCTTGATACTCTTTGCGCTTCTCACAAAGCAGACATTGTTATCACCGTATCCGGTGATGCCGATCTTGCTCCCGAAAGTGTTAAAAAGTATTTTGCATAAGAAAGGTTAGTTTCTTCTTATGAAATGTCCTTTTTGCGAATTTCCCGACAGCAAGGTTTTGGATTCCCGTTCCACAGAGGATAATGAGCAGATACGCAGAAGGCGTGAATGTCTCAAATGCGGAAATCGCTTTACCACCTATGAAAAAATAGAAAAGATTCCGATTTCAGTTATCAAGCGCGACGGAACAAGGCAGATTTTCAGCCGTGACAAGCTTTTGAGAGGACTTTTGAAATCCTGCGAAAAACGTCCCGTTTCTGTTGCAACACTTGAAAAGGCTGCTGAAGAAATTGAAATTTCGCTTTATAATTCTCTGGATCGCGAAATCACTTCTCAACACATCGGCGAGCTTGCAATGAATAAGCTTAAGGTGATCGACGAGGTTGCATACGTACGCTTTGCATCTGTCTACCGTCAGTTTACCGATATAGATTCATTCAAGGAAGAACTTGCCCGATTGATCGGAGAAAAACAATAATTTTAAAATAAAAGCCGCCAATTCGGCGGCTTTTACTTTGACTGTTGAGGTAATAATGTTAAAAATTTATTATACGATCTATAACTATCGTGATCGCTATGCCGAAGAAGTTTACAGAGATAAGCTAATTGAATTTATGCTTTCAGATCTGAATTTAAATGGTAGCTCTGTAAAAAAGAGTCCGAGCGGAAAGCCCTTTATTACAAATTCCGAGTTAAATATCAGTATCACGCACAAATTGGACTACATTATGATCGCCGTTTCCGATAAGGCGATTGGAATAGATGTTGAATTTATAGACCGTGACAACTCTTCACTTGCAAGCCGAATTATGCCCGAATCGGTTTTCCGTCAATACCTCATTGCGGAAAATCCCGCACATTTTCTTTATTCATATTTTTCTGCAAGAGAAGCATATTCCAAATATATCGGAAAAGGATTCCCCGTATTACTTAACAAGAAAGACATTCCCATAAACGTTATTCACAAGGACTTTGCAAACAAAAGCAGACATTTTGTAATGTCACTTTGCGGCGAAGCAAACGGTGAGTTTAACGATTCTGTATTTAAATTTGCTGATTTTTCTTCAATAAATCAAAATAACACTTGATAAATCATAAATTTTATTATATAATATATTAGTATGGAAGCGGACCTTATGTGACCGACGGCTGTGAACCATGTCAGGCGGGGAACCGAGCAGCATTAAGCAGATACGTAGGCTGCCGTAAGAACTCCGCTTCCATGCTTTAATATTAGTAAGCAGGTATTTATATGCATAAGAGTCTTTATCGCAAATACAGACCTCAATCATTCTTCGACGTTGTCGGACAAGATCATATTACTTCAACATTAAAAAACGAAATAAATACCGGCAAAATTGCTCATGCCTATCTTTTTACCGGCACAAGAGGTACTGGAAAAACAACCTGTGCCAAAATATTTGCAAAGGCAGTAAACTGTCTTTCGCCAGTAAACGGCAATCCGTGTAATAATTGTGATATTTGCCGCGGAATTGCAAACGGCGAAATTATGGATATTATTGAGATAGACGCCGCCAGCAACAACGGTGTTGACGATATCCGTGAGCTTCGCGAGGACGTTATCTATTCTCCTTCCCTTTCGAACTTTAAGGTTTATATTATCGACGAGGTTCACATGCTCTCGTTGCAGGCGTTTAACGCTCTTTTGAAAACACTCGAGGAGCCTCCTGCTCATGTTATTTTTATATTGGCTACAACAGAGATCAACAAGGTGCCTATGACCGTGTTGTCACGCTGTCAGCGCTTTGATTTCAGACGTCTTACAATTTCTGAAATTGTTGAAAGACTTAGCAGGATTTGCAATAACGAAAAAATTGAATTCGAGCCTGATGCCCTTTCTCTTATTGCCCGTCTCGGTGACGGAAGTATGCGAGATTCAATTTCTATTCTCGATCAGTGCGCAGGCATAGGCCACAAACTGACATTAACCACCGTTTTAGATATGACTCAAAGCACGGGAAAAGAATTTTTATTTTCTCTTTGCAACGGTATTATTGAAAATAACTATAATTCAATTTTATCGGTTATTTCCGATCTTTACTATTCCTCAAAGGATTTTACAAGATTAACCGAAGACCTTATTGGATTCTTCAGAGACGTTATGATCGTTAAAGAGCTTGGAAAAACCGATGATTTCTTCACTTACAGTGAAATTGAACTCAAAAAATTCAATGAAGCGGCTTCAAAGCTTTCACTAAGCAAGATAATTACGATAATTGATATCTTCCAAAATCTTTTTGAGAGATTGCCCCGGACAGTAAATAAAAAAGTGGCTTTAGAAATTGCATTTTTACAGATAATTCATTCCAGCGAAGCTGTAATGCAAAATAACTTTACAGGGCCTGTTAAGTCATCTGAGAAAAAGATACCCGAAGCAGTTATAAAAGAACCCAGCATTGTCCCTGCTTCAACTGAAGTAAAATCAAATAACGAATATGAAGATATTCCCTTGCCCGATTCTCCCCCTTGGGATGAAAGCGTGCAGCAGATAGCATCTGCTCCCCCTGTTGCCGAAATAATGGAAGCACCTTCAAAAAAGGTACCTGTTGAAGAAAAGTCCACCGGTGGCGATGCTTTTGCACAGTGGACAGACGTGCTTGACCGTTTACGCAACAACGGCAATATGCCGTTATGGGCAATGCTTTTAGGCTCGGTTGCCGCCAAAGACGGTTGCAATCTTTACATCAATTCCAAAAACGCCGCTACTGCAGATATGCTTCGCAATAATGAGCAGTTATCAAAAATCGTTGCCGCTATAAAAGAGGTAACTGGCGAAAATCTCATAATTCAATTTGGCGAAAAGCCAAAAAAAGCGTCAAACGAGACCTCGCTTGGCGATTGGTTAGAAAACAATTTAAGTGATATTGACTTAAAATAAAGGAGAATTTAGTTATGAAAGTAAGAGTTCCCAAGGATTTTGGCGGCGGCGGTCGCGAAAATATGATGAACAAAATCAATGCATTGCAAAACGAAATGGCTGCAAAGCAGGAAGAGCTTGCAAATAAAGAATATTCCGCAAACGCTGGAGGCGGCGCAGTTTCTGTTACCGTAAACGGCAAAAATAAGCTTTTAAAGCTTGATATTAAGCCCGACGTTATTGATCCCGATGACGCAGAAATGCTTTCAGACCTTATTGTTGCCGCAGTTAACGAGGCTAATGATCTTGCTAAAAAGGATTACGACGATACTATGTCCGCTTTGACCGAAGGTCTTAACATTCCCGGTCTCGGCGGCTTGATCTGATAGCTATGCAATATTCTCAATCTCTTGCCAAACTAATTGAACAGTTTCAAAAGTTGCCGTCTGTCGGTCTTAAATCGGCTCAACGAATGGCATATTACGTCTTATCTCTTTCTGAAGAAGAGGTAAATGAATTTTCGCGTGCTTTGGTTTCTGCCAAACAAAAAATTCATTATTGTTCAATATGCTGTGACTTTACCGACGAGGACGTCTGCTCTGTTTGCAGGAGCGATAAACGCGACAAAAACGTTATCTGCGTTGTTGAAGATTCAAAGGATATTCTTGCAATAGAAAAATCCGGCGAATTTTTTGGCAGCTATCACGTTTTGCACGGCAGATTATCACCCCTTAAAGGCGTTACGGCAGACGATATAAAGATCAAGGAACTTTTAACCAGAGTTGCAAACGGTGACGTTACCGAGGTTATTATGGCAACCAACCCCAACATTGAAGGCGAAGCCACCGCTATGTATATCGGCAGACTCTTAAAGCCCTTTAACGTTAAGGTTACCAGGCTCGCTTACGGAATTCCCGTAGGTTCTGACCTAGAATATGCCGACGATATGACGTTGCGCCGCGCGCTTGAAGGAAGAAAAGAATTATAATGATTATTAAAATCGATGATTCAAAAATCAAATCAAACGATAATGCGGCAATTTGCGATCCCCTTGCTCTTGCTCATTTGGGAGATGCCGTAATAGAATTACTCGCAAGAGATCACGCCTTTTCTTCATCTCATTCATCAATCAAGGAGCTTCACAAGCATACCGTTTCACTCGTTTCGGCAAACGCTCAAAGCATCGCCCTTGGAAAGATACTTCCCTTTCTTTCCGATGATGAGGTTACGATTTACAAAAGAGGCCGTAACGTCAAAACACACTCAAGTCCCAAGCACACCGATCCAACCGTTTATCACCGTTCAACAGGACTTGAAGCTTTGTTTGGCTACTTGTTTATCACCGCTCAAACGGAAAGAATTAACGAGTTATTTAATATTGGTTTTATAGACGACATTATCACGGAGGAAAAATAAATGTCCGGACATTCAAAATGGAAAAACATAATGCATAAAAAAAGCAAGACTGATGCACAGCGTGCTAAAATCTTTACTAAAATCGGTCTTGAAATTACTCTTGCTGTAAAGAGCGGCGGTCCTGATCCCACATCTAACACCGCACTTAAGGTTGCTATTGATAAGGCAAAATCCAACAACGTTCCCAATGATAACATTGAAAGAGTTATCAAAAAGGCTTCGGGAAGCGGCGACCAGAACAACTATGAATCAATCACCTATGAGGGATACGGTCCCAAAGGCGTTGCCGTTATAGTTGAAACGATCACCGATAACAGAAACCGTACCGCAGGCGATCTTCGTCACTATTTCGATAAATTCGGCGGAAATCTCGGCACAGTTGGTTCGGTTTCCTGGATGTTTGCAAAAAAAGGCGTTATTGTAATCGAAAAAGAAGACATTAACGAGGACAAGCTTATGGAAGATGCACTCGAATCGGGTGCAATCGACTTCACGTCCGACGATGAAGTATTTGAAATTTTCACCGATCCCGATGACGTATCGGATATTGCCGACACATTAAGTGCAAAGGGATATACTTTCCTTTCCTCGCAGGCTGAAATGGTTCCTTCAAACTACATTGCCCTTGATGCCGAGGAAGATATTAAAAACATCAATAAGCTTCTTGAAGCACTTGAGGATAATGACGACGTGCAGAACGTTTGGCACAACTGGGAAGAATAATTGAATAATTACACCGCATATCTATTATGCGGTGTCACCTTCGAGGTGTAGCGCAATGGTAGCGCGCTTGGTTTGGGAGCGTGAACAAGGTTCGCACTCAAGAAAAAACAAAAGTGCGAAAAAGCCTTGTACTACGGGCATTTTCGGCACTTTAAGAAAATGCAAAACAGCGTAGATTTTCCTTTTGACCACAGTTTGTCCCACTTCTACGTAAAAACTTTAAAATTCAATAAAAAATCGGGGTGTGGCTCAGCTGGTAGAGCGGGTGGTTTGGGAGCTAAAGGTCGCTGCCCGATCCCCTCTTCAAAAAAGCGAGGAAACGCGAGAAAAACGGAGGAAAAACGAGCATTTGCCGTTTGACCTACCCTCGTAAAAGTGGTTTGACCACAATTTTGACCAGTTCTGTGAGAACTACAATTTCATAAGTTTTTTCACCATCGAGGTGTAGCGCAATTGGTAGCGCGCCTGGTTTGGGACCAGGATGCTGCAGGTCCGAGTCCTGTCACTTCGACCAAAAAACGACCGTTTTTAAGGCTTAAATCCCTTGAAAACGGTCGTTTTTTTAACATTCTGCACAATTTCTGATTTCGCAGAAAATTTTGACCACAATTTGACCAGTACAAAACGGGTCAAATTAATGATACAATTGATTGCAAAAAATACAGAAACATAGACAACATCATTTACGGTATTGGATTTCCGTTTTGGTCGAACCTGAAACGAAAAATATAACACATCTGAATGTAATTGAACCAAGAAATAATATTTTTCTCACGCGGATAACCATAAGTTCTGATGTGAACCATAGTTTGTACAATATACTTTCTATGTATATTGGGATATTGACTTTGAACGTATTCCACGTCCAT
>JAZRNU010000042.1:0-6827 GCA_045648325.1 Eubacteriales bacterium
ATATAATTTGCAGAGTTGTAAATTATGGCGGCGAAACCCATGCAATTGTTTTTCAATATGATTTTGATACAAACAGCTGCAAATATGTCTTTCATTACTTTACAAATGACGTAATAAGTAATGATATCTACGTTGTGCCAACTGTTTAATTTAATACTAAATTTCGAGACGGCTACAAACCCTCCTGTGATTCATTTCACCGGAGGGTTTATTTTTATCACTTTTCTCATTCACCGCATAAAATAGTATTAAGAGGTGATAAAATGATAATTTTAAAAATCGGAGACACGGGTCCTTACGTTGAAATGTTGCAGCTTGCGCTTAAAAGAAGCGGTGAATTTGAAAGCCAAATCGACGGAATCTTCGGTCCGGTAACTCAAGAAGCGCTTAAGGAATTTCAAAGAAAAAACGGTCTTGTTGCCGACGGAATAATGGGCAATCTTACCTTTAACAAGCTGAAGAAGTACATCAGCGGGTATGTTACTGCCACTCTGCGAAAGGGCGAGACCGCCGATTCACTTGCAAAAACATACAATTCGACAACAGAACTTATAAAAACGGCAAATCCCGGGATTGATTTGAGCAAGCCCGCCGCAAATGACGGACTCAAGGTAATAGTGCCCCTTAATGTAACTCTTGCTACGTCAGAGATAAACTATACAAATCTGCTTACTAATCTGATATCGGAGGGTCTTGCGGCAAGATACCCATTTCTTAACAGGTTCTCATACGGCAGGAGTGTTATGGGGAAAAGCTTAAACGGTATTCAAATAGGCAACGGTAAAAATCAGCTTATGGCTAATGCATCTCATCACGCAAACGAATGGATAACAACACCTCTTTTGCTACGATTCGTTGAAAATTATGCAAAAGCAATCACCTCAAACAGCTCTATTGGTTCTTACAATGCCAAAAAGTTGTTTAGTACAACTTCATTTACCGTTTTGCCGCTTGTGAACCCCGACGGAGTTGATCTCGTGACGGGAGCGATTCCCGACACGTCACCTGTTTACGAGTCTGCAGAAGGTCTTAACTACCCAAGGCTTCCCTTTCCTTCCGGCTGGAAAGCAAACATTTCCGGAACGGATCTTAACTTAAATTATCCTGCAGGCTGGGAAATTGCAAAAAAGATTAAATATGAGCAGGGCTTTACCTCTCCCGCACCAAGGGATTTCGTTGGCGACTATCCGCTTTCCGCGCCCGAAAGCAGAGCCGTTTACAGCCTGACGCTCCGCAATAACTTTCTGCTTACTCTGTCATACCACACTCAAGGAAAGACAATTTATTGGAAATATGCCGATTATCTTCCCGAATACTCCGAAGAAATCGCCCGATTTTTTGCAGGGCAAAGCGGTTACAGCTACGAAGAAACCCCCGCCGAATCGGGCAATGCAGGGTATAAGGATTGGTTTATAAAAAAATACAACCGTCCCGGCTATACTATAGAAGCGGGCGCCGGAATAAATCCGTTACCGCTTTCGCAGTTTGACGAAATTTATAAAGACAATCTCGGAATACTCGCAGGAGCGGTGGCAATAGTATCTCACTGTTAGAAAAAGGTCGGAAGTATATCTTCCGACCTTTTTTCAGAGAATTATGCAAATAAGTCCGCCGCTTCCCTCATTGATTATCCGCTCAAGGGTCTCCTGAATTTTCTCACGGGCATCGTCTGGCATTTTTTCAAGCTTTGTATGTAATCCCTCGTTAACAAGCTCGTGTAGCGATTTTCCAAAAATATTTGATTGCCAGATTTTCTTCGGGTCCTCCTCAAATTCGTTTAATAAATATCTTACAAGATCCTCCGACTGACGCTCGCTTCCGACAATCGGGCTTACCTCTGTTTCAATATCTGCTCTTATCATATGAACAGACGGCGCCGAGGCCTTGAGCTTCACTCCGTATCTGCCGCCCTGCCTTACCATTTCAGGCTCCTCGAGGGTAAGCTCCTCCATTGAAGGCATAACAATTCCGTATCCGCTTTCCATTGCGCTGTCAAGCGCCGCGGCAACCTTATCAAACTTCTTTTTCGCAAGCGAAAGATCAACAAGCTTTGTAAACAGATCAGCTTCGTCATACACCTCTATATCGGTCATTTCCCGGATAATATTAAAGAAAAGCTCTTCCTTTACCGTAATTCCAACTACAATATTTCCCGTTCCGAGATTTGCAGATTCAATTTCGGCTTTTACAACGTACTCATTTTCGTTAATTGCATTTTTTAATATGTTAAGCTGGCAAACTTTACATATATCCGAACTTCCCGAAAGCACGCTTCCGAAGATACTGTTTTTCAACCAATGTCCGTTTTCAAGGCTGTTTATCCATGAAGGCATATTTATTGAAATTTCATTGATAGGAAATTCAAATAAAACGCTCTGAAGAAGATATTTTATCGTTTCCTCGTTCAGATTAAGGCAGTTAAGCGGAATTACTCTCGTATTGTATTCATTTTGCAGCTGTTTGCAAAGCATTATGGTTTCTTCATTCATTGGGTCAACCGTGTTCATAACAACTACAAAAGGTTTGTTAATTGCTTTAAGCTCGTTTATTACTCTTTTTTCGGCTTCAATATATTCGTTTCTTTGCAATTCTCCTATCGAGCCGTCTGTGGTAATAACTATTCCTATTGTGGAATGCTCGTTAATTACCTTTTGAGTGCCAATCTCCGCTGCCATATTAAACGGAATTTCCTCATCAAACCACGGCGTTCTTACCATTCTCGGAGCTTCGTTTTCAATATATCCCAACGAGCTGGGAACAATATATCCAACACAATCGATCATTCTTACCTTCATCTTTGCATTTTCGCCAAGATCTATTTCTATTGCTTCATTCGGAACGAATTTAGGCTCCGTTGTCATAATTGTCCTGCCTGCGGCACTTTGCGGAAGCTCGTCTACTGCACGTGACTTTGAATAACCGTCACTGATATTGGGCAAAACAAGTGATTCCATAAACTTTTTTATAAAGGTTGATTTTCCCGTTCTCACCGGTCCTACAATTCCAATATAGATATCACCGTTTGTTCTTGTTGCTATATCTTTATATATGTTATCCATTTTCTCACCTCAAATTTTCATAATGGGAATAATAATAGTTTTATTCTCGCTAAATATTTCCTCTGCAAGTGAATTCGCCTCGATAATCGCATTTTTCGACGTTCTGTACGCCTTTGCAATTTCAAATAAGTCATCACCCTTTTTAGCAAAATAAATTACAAGCGGTGACTTATTTTTTCTTTCAAGCTTTGTTTTTTCGTCAATCTGTGCTGAAACTATGCAGTTAACAGTGGATTCGGAGAAAATAAGACAGTCAAGCGTTATTTCATATTTAACGTCAATTCTGTTATCTCCCGATATCGAAAAGCTTACTGCAGAAATCTTTATATCTGGTTCCATTCTCATATTTTCCGCATTAAAATTGGAAACTACCGTTGCAACAGATTCAAAACGTCTTGTAACAGATACCGCTTCTCTTGACTGATTTATAGCAAGTACATTACAGTTTACGCCGCAGTTTACGTTAATTTTATCTCCGTCACGGGAAACGTTTATTACCGATGCGGTTACCGAAACGTCATTTACCGCTATGACCGAATCCGTAAATTCAACCGATTCCTTAAACGAAGCAACGGTATTGAAATGTCCGAGAAAGCTCTCAAACGAAACCTTTTCCGTTTCAACCTTACAGCTGTGACAGAGCGAATATGCATCAGACGCAATCTGATACTCAACGTTCTTATATCCTCTGGCAATGGCCATAACGTCCATTTCAACGGTAATCTGACGCATTTCCCCGTTTTCGTCAGGCTTTGGAGAAGCAGTAATTGAATTTACCGCATAACGAAGATCGGCAACGCAATCCTCATCTATTCCTTCAATATCAATAATTTGCGTAAACGGAATTTCAGCCATTACGCATTCAATTTTATTTTCAGGAGAAACGTAAAGAATTTTTGTGTCGGCATGTCCTCTCGTGATTATTTTATTGTTTATTGACTTTAAATCACCGGTTGCAATAACGGCAGACGACTTAATTATTTCCTTAATTTCGCCTTTTCCCTGCATTACCTCAATCACGTCTGAAACGATAATGGTTTTTTCGGCAGTTGCAACAAGACTTGATACCGACACGTCCTTTTTGAGATATTCCATTCCGAAAAAGTTTTCGGGAATTACTACCTTCTTTTCTCTTTTTTTGTATAAGCGTGCGGAAAGGCTGACGACAGTTTTATAAGAAAGCTTTCTCGAATTTATTATTTGTCCGTTTGAATAATCGCAACATACGGAGGTCCTTACGTAAAAGGCATCGCTTATTCCTTTTACTCCGATTTCCTCTGTAAAGCTTTCAGATTTTGAAGCAACAGATATTTTTCCGTCTTCGGACCAATACCATATTTTAATATCGGCAACACAGTCAACCGTTTGCTTCCCTTCAGATTTTCGCTTGGAAATAATTCGCGGTGTGCATTCGGTTTTTAAAATTCTGAGTGCATCACCGAGATAATCTGCAATAACTATCTCACCGTCAAACGTCTTTTCGATAGTCTGATCGAACGTTTCTTCTCCAAATAAATAATTTTCATAACGCAATTCCAATTCAAAGCACCTCTTGTGTTTTTTATTAAATAGTATTTTCATGATGCACTTTTTATGACATAATTTTTTTGATAACTTTTTAACTTTTTTACAAAAATGTATTGACATGCTTGAATTTATTTGCTATAATATAGACAAGTTAAAAGAAGGGACTGAGTCCAAAGAACTAACAACGATGCATTTTTCCCGGCAAAACTTTTATTCTGTCGCGTGATTTTAAGAGGTGAGTCCAATGCACAGTTCAGATCTTTCAATAATTCGAAAGGGTGAGTCCAATGCAGCATTCAGACGGTGGTTTCCTACTGTAATTCAATAGGAGGTTGTCATCAAGGAAATCTAGCAATCTTTTAAAATTTTCGATATAACTGTCCTCTCCGTTTTTACGGAGAGGATTTTTTTATTTTCTGCATTTTTTTTATAAAATATATAGACTTTTTATTATATAAGTGCTATAATATCTTTGATATGCTGTTATAGCAAATTTTATAACATAAGGAGGCAACTGAATTGAAAAATAAGTTGCAAATCGTCCCCTTCGCAGACTCACCCGAGAAACATGCAGCGCTCGACGCCATTATTGCCGAATATAAAGACGTTCCCGGTGCTTTGGTGCAGGTTCTCAAAAAAGTTCAGGAGGTTTACGGCTATCTTCCTTTGGAGGTACAGCAGATGGTTGCTGACGGTCTTGACCTTCCTCTCGAGGAGATCTACGGAGTTGTAAGCTTCTATTCCCTTTTCTCCATTCAGCCCAAGGGTGAGTACAGAGTCGCTATTTGCCTTGGTACCGCATGCTACGTTAAAGGTGCACAGGAGGTTTTTGATAAATTTTCAGAGCTTCTCGGCATTGAAAACGGAAGTATTACCTCTGACGGCAAGTTCTCACTTGATGCAACCCGCTGCATTGGCTGCTGCGGACTTGCGCCCGTTCTTACCGTTAACGACGACGTTTACGGCAAGCTTACCGCAAACGACGTTGAAGATATCCTTAAAAAATACAACTGATTTTAATCATCGGAAAGAGTAATTCTAATGACTGCAGCTGATTTAATCTCTTATCTCAACCTGAAGACAGTCAACCTTGCAAACGGCGAGTCAGAGGTTACCGGCGTATACGTTG
Source organism: Eubacteriales bacterium (assembly GCA_045648325.1). Classification (GTDB taxonomy): domain Bacteria; phylum Bacillota; class Clostridia; order Oscillospirales; family RGIG5299; genus RGIG5299. The sequence goes on from JAZRNU010000042.1 coordinate 5,716, forward strand.
GAGATCTGTTAAGCCGAGTAATGAGTAATGCAGGTCGCAAAAACGCTTGGATAACCGTTATAACAAGTCCTGCGGTTTTGGCGGTTGCATCAATCAGCGGGCTTTCATGTGTAATAATCGCCGAGGATTCCGACTTTGACGATAATTTTGTAAAAACGGCAAACGATAAAAAAATCAACGTTTTTTCATCATCTCTTTCCGCTTATGAGCTTTGTTCAAAAATACACGCCATGAGCAATTAAACTAATTGTAAAATGAAAGAACTTTCATTAAATATTCTTGATATTGCAAAAAATTCAATCAAAGCAAATGCAACGTTTGTTAAAATTTCTCTTACGGAAGACGTAAACGGAATTCTTACTTTAACGATAACCGACAACGGTGACGGTATGACAAACGAAGAATTATCATCAGCTACCAATCCTTTTTTCACAACGAGAAAAGAACGAAACGTCGGACTTGGTATTCCGTTATTAAAGCTCGCATCAGAGCAGAGCGGCGGAAAGTTAACTATCGTTTCAAAAAGCAAAAAGGAATACGGTGAATGTTCAGGCACGTCGGTTTGTGCAACGTTTGATACTACCAATATTGATTGTAAGCCTCTTGGTAATATTTCACAAACAATTACGACTCTGTTACAAGGAAGTCCAAGCGTCAATTTTGAATACAGTCATAAGACCCCTGAAAAGGAAATTTCATTAAGCAGCTACAAGCTTAAAAATATTCTCGGAAACGTTCCAATCAACTCATACGAGGTGTTGAATTGGATAAGCGAATATTTAAATGAACAATATGAAAAATATTAAAATTTACGGAGGTATATTTTAAATGAAAAGCCTGGCAGATCTCGAAGCAATAAGAGAACGAATGAAAGGCAAAATTGCAATCAGATCAACTGATGGCAACGCTGTTAGAATAGTAGTAACCATGGCTACCTGCGGTATAGCTGCAGGCGCACGCCCCGTTCTCAACGCAATTACCGAGGAGGTTTTTGCACAAAACCTTTCAACTTCTGTTACCGTAACTCAATCCGACTGCGTAGGTCTTTGCGAGTACGAGCCTGTTGTTGAGGTTTTTGAAAAAGGCAAGGATAAGGTGACCTATGTAAAAAT
>JAZRNU010000043.1:0-10773 GCA_045648325.1 Eubacteriales bacterium
ACACGTGCTACGGATTTCTTTCTTCTGCCCGTTCCGTAGAAATAGGGCTTTGCGCTCGTATACATTCTGTGCGTCCTCCTATTACTTTACTTCAACGGTCTCGGGCTTCTGAGCTGCGTGTGCGTGCTCTGCGCCTGCATAGACCTTAAGTCTTAAGAATGCAGATCTGCCGATGGTGGTATCGGGAATCATGCCTTTAACAGCCTTCTCGATAACGGTTTCGGGAGATTTTGCCATAAGTGCCTTGTAGCCGATCTCTTTAAGACCGCCTACCCAACCGGTGTGATGACGGTAGACCTTCTGCTCTGCCTTCTTGCCGGTGAGGATTGCTTTTTCAGCGTTGATAACGATTACAAAATCGCCACAGTCAGCGTTGGGGGTGAATTCGGGCTTGCATTTGCCTCTTAAAATATCGGCTGCCATAACCGAAACTCTGCCAACAGGCATGCCTGCTGCGTCGATGATAAACCATTTGCGCTCGATTTTTTCTGCGTTTGCCATGTAGGTTTTCATGTGAGATTTTCCTTCCTTAATAAATTATTTCGTGCAAAATATTCTCACGTTTAGCCGCCGTTTTCGGCGCTAAACCGATAACTTTGACGTAATTCCTTTGATTTTGCTCCAATAATATACACTATAAAAAGGCGTATGTCAAGGGGGTAAAAACAAAAAAATCAATTTATATCCCGTATTCTCTCATTTTTGCTCTTATTTGCTCGTTTTCTCTCTCTTTTTTAAAAATCAACTCATTTTTTTAAAAATTTTTTCGGTCCGCAAAAACAATGCGGTTTTCGGGGTGTTTTTAAGGGTATTTAATTGATTATCGGGATAAAAACAAGATTATGTCCTTTTTACTATTAAAATCTTTTTAAATCTCTTGTTTTCTATAAAATTCAAAAATCCGCTTTCTTTTTTACAAGGGAGTAAAAAAGAAAAACGCAAGAAGGGGTTTTTCGGTAAAAATAGTCACGAAAACGGCAAGAAAAATTTTCACTTGTTTAGCCCTTGGAACTGTGATATAATAAAAGAATAAAAATTGCGAGGTGAAGGGCTTGAAAAAAATTACGGCGCTTATTCTGGCGGCGGTTGTTATTTTTGGGTCGCTTTCATTTTCCTCCTGTCAAAAGGAGAAAGGCCTTACCGTGATTTTGCACGCGGGCGGCGGCAAGGAAGGTCTTACCTACTTAAACGCCACCGAAACCTTTTACGAATACTACGAGGCGGGCTACCGCTATTTTGAATACGACCTTATGCTTTCGTCTGACGGGCGCATTATAGGAAGCCACGGCGGCGAGCATTTAGGGGGTGCAGACCCTGAAGACATCACCTACGCGGAGTTTAAAGGGCTTACTCTCACAAACGGTCTTACTCCGGTAACGGAGGAGTGGCTCGTTGAAATTATCAGAAATTACCCCGACGTTAAAATAGTGGTCGATGCCAAAATGCCCACCACCGAGGGCGACGCGGCAGTGCTTATAAGGCTTTGTGAGCTTGAGGCGGTTTACGGCACGGATATTTCAAAAAGCATTATACCCGAGGTATTTTCCCTTGAAATGTGGGAGTTAATTAAGGATAAAACCGATTTTTACGGCTATTTCTACTCGCAGTATAAGGTCTATTACAATACGCAGATGATTCTTGACTATTTTGGAAGTGAAGAAAGGATAATCGGCGTTTGCTTTCCCGATTACGTCGATAGCGATCTTCGCGCAGGCTTTTCACTTTTAAAGGAAGCGGGCAAGGAAATTTATATCTTTACCTGCGACGATAAAAAAGAGCTTGAATATATAAAGGAAATAGGAGCAAGCGGCTATTACGCCGATTTTCCAAAAGAGCTTAAATAAAAAAGGAGGGCGAAAAAATGAAAAGAATAACGGCGTTTTTGATTTCGGCGGCGGTTTTGCTTTCGCTTTTCGTTTTTTCCGCCTGCGAAAATCAAAGCTACACCAAAAGCTTTTTTGCACTTAACACCTTTTGCACCGTAACGGTCGACGCCTCCGATAAGGCGGCGGCAGATGAGATTGCAAGAAAAATCAGCGAGGCGGAAAAGGTCTTTTCGGCAACGAGAAGCGATTCCGAGCTTTACAAAATAAATAAGGAGGGCGGCGGCGAGCTTTCCAAGGAGCTTTATTCGGTTTTGAAAAGAGCTCTTGAGATAAACGCGCTACTTCCCGCCTTCGACCCTTCTCTTTACAATCTCACTCTTTTGTGGGGGTTTGGCTCAGAGCCGTCGGTGCCGTCGGAAAAGGATATTTCCGATCTGCTTTTACACACGGGCGCCGATAAGATAACTCTTACCGACGGTGCCGTTACCTTAAGCGGCGGCGCGATGATTGACCTCGGCGCCATTGCAAAGGGCTATCTTTCAGAGGCTGCAAAGGAAATTTTAATTTCGCACGGGGTTGAAAGAGCAGTTGTAAACCTTGGCGGAAACGTTTATATTCACGGCAAAAAGCAAAGCGGAGCCGACTATAAGGTTGGCATTAAAAAGCCCTACACCGAGGAGATAGTTGCCACCGTTACGGGTGAAGATCTCTTTTACGTCACCTCGGGAAGCTACGAGCGCTATTTCACCGAAAACGGAAAAAGCTACTGCCACATTTTAGACCCGAAAACGGGATATCCCGCAGAAAGCGGACTTTATTCGGTTACCGTAATCTCAAAAGACGGCACCGCCGCCGACGCCCTTTCAACCGCATTTTTCATAATGGGTGCCAAGGCTTCGATGGAGTATATTGAAAAAACGGGCGTCTGCGAGGCGGTTTTCATAACCGAGGCAAAGGAGATAATTATAACCAAGGGGCTAAAGGATTGCTTTACCCTTCTTGACAGCTCATACACCTTAAAGGACTGATAAAAACGGAAAGGCTTTTTAAAAAAGCGGATATTTTTATAACAGCCGCGGCTATTGTTGTTGCCGCGGTGACTTCCTTTTTCGTTTTTTTCGCAAAGGACGAGGCAAAAACGGCAAAAATTTACATAAACGGCGAGCTTTACCGCGAAATCTCGCTTGAATTATACACAGAGTATAAAATTACCGACCGTTTTACCGTAAGCGTTACCGAAAAGGGTATAAGGGTAACCGAAAGCGACTGCGGCGATAAAATATGCGTAAGCACGGGCTATCTTACCAAAAGCGGTCAGGCGGCGGTCTGCGTGCCAAACGGTATTGCGATAATACTCTCGGGAGAGGGGGAGGCCGACGTTGTTACGTGATAAAATGAAGTCCACGGTAAGAAGGGCGGCTTTTTCCGCGGTGCTTTCCGCTCTTGCAACAGTCTTTGCCGTTATTGAATTTTCAATTCCCGCCCTTTTTGTATCACTCCCCGGGTTGAAGCTCGGACTTGCAAACGCCGTTATTCTTTTTGCGGTAAGAAAGGCAAGCTTTTCCGAGGCGTTTTTCGTAACGGCGGTAAAGGTGGCGGTAACGGCGCTTTTATCGGGAAGCGTAAGCGGATTTTTCTATTCGGCATCAGGCTCGCTCCTTGCCTTTTTGGGAATGGCGGCAATAAACGCCCTTTTGAAGGAAAAGGTCGGCACCGTTGGAGTTTCGGTTGTGGGCGCATTTTTACACAACGCGGGCCAGTTTTTCGTTTCGCTTTTCTTTTTCGGAGCTGCGGCGCTTTATTATCTTCCCTTTTTGCTTTTCTTTGGGGTTATAACGGGCGCAGTTACCGGAATTGCGGCTCATTTTGTGATTTTGGCGGTAAATAAAGCCGAAATTAAGCTAAAATATTAAAAAAACTGTGGAAAACGTTGTTAATATAGTGTATAATTATATGAAAAAGATAAGGGAGGCAGAAATGAAAAGCTATAAATTTGCGGGTCTTACCGTAAACTACAACCCTCGCACCGAGCTTTTGAAGGAGCGAAGCGCGAAGTTTGAAACGGAATATACCGACTCACCCGATATTACCATAAACACCCCCTTTGAATTTTTTGAAAAAAAGCAAAGAGAAAATCCGCATCTCACCATTGACGAGTGCGAATATCTCTGGCTCGGCGGCGAGTTTTACAAAAGGCTTATTGATTTTAGCGGCTTTTTGCTTCACTCCTCTGCGGTTGTAAAGGATAACGAGGCTTATATGTTTTCCGCCGCGCCAGGCACGGGAAAATCCACCCACGCCGCCCTTTGGCTAAAGCTTTTTGAAGACGCCTACGTTTTAAACGACGATAAGCCCTGCGTAAGACTTTTTGACGGCAAATTTTTCGCATCGGGTACTCCCTTTTCGGGAAAAAGCGACCTTGCGGAAAACGAAACGGTGCCCGTTAAGGCAATTTGCTTTTTGGAAAGGTCAAAGGAAAACAAAATAAGACGTCTTGAAAGCGGCGAGGTGCTTGTAAGGGTCATGAATCAGACCTTCCGTCCGCAAAACCCCGAAATGATGGACAAATTTCTTTTGCTGCTTGACGAGCTTGTAAAAAAAGTTCCCTTTTATCTGCTTGGCTGCAATATGGATATTTCGGCGGCACGCCTTTCTTACGGCGTGATGAGCGGAAAAGAAATAAAGGAGTAATTAAAATGAAGATAAAAAACGGTTTTATGTTAAGAGAGGTTGCGGGCAACAGCGTTGTTGTTGCCGTTGGAAAGGCATCGCTTGAGTTTAACGGCCTTATAAGACTTAACGAAACGGGTGTTACCCTCTGGCGCGCGCTTGAAAAGGGCTACGACGTAAACGGCCTTGCGGCGGCGCTTGTTTCGGAATATGAAATCGACGAAAATACCGCAAGAGCCGATGCAGAGGCTTTTGTTTTAAAATGCAGGAATGCGGGAATTTTGGAAGAATGAGCGTAAGAGTTGAAGAAATAATTGAAAAAAACGGCTTTTACATCGGAACGCCCGTGGGTCTTTCGATGATGCCCCTTCTTCGCAACCGCAGAGATACCGTTTATATCGTAAACGATAAGGAGCTTAAAAAATACGATATCGTGCTTTATAGGCGCGATTCGGGCAAGCTCGTTATGCACAGATATTACGGCAAGGGCAAGGAAGGTCTTATTTTTATCGGCGACAATCAGCACGTCTTTGAAAAAAACGCAAAGCCCGAGTGGGTTATCGGAAAGGTTACCCATTATTATAAGGACGAGGAAAAGAAAAGCTTAAATAGACTTGGCTACAGGCTTTACCTCTTTTTCTGGTGCAGGCTTTTCGTTTTCAGGCTCCCCTACGTTTTGTGGGGCGTTTTAAAAAGAAAAATTCAAGGCTCTGTGAGAGGATAACGAAATGAAGATTACAGCCGGCAAATTCATTAAAGACAATTTCAGATCGCAGATGGTAGCGGTGGTGCTTCTTATCATCGGTTATTTTGCCGTGTCTGTGCTTTCGGTTCTTTTTGCAATGTTTTCGCAATACGTGGTCGACTCCGCGGTTGACGGAAATATGAGAATCTTTTATTTATCGGCCGCCTGCATGGTGGCGTTTGGCGCCTTTCAGATTATTATAAATATGATATGCCGCTTTGCGGAGGAAAAGATAAAGGCGAAGTTCGACGTTAAAATGCGTTCAAGCGTCTTTGCGGCATTTCTTTATAAAAAATATTCGGAAGAGACCAAATTTCACAGCGGCGAGATAATAAACCGTCTTTCAAACGATACCGCCGTGGTGGCAGACGGAATTATTGGCATTCTGCCCCACTTTTTCCAGTTTTCCTCAAAGATTCTTTTTACGGTTATAGTGCTTTTTATTCTTGATTGGAAATTTGCCCTCATAGTGCTTATCGGCGGCGCAGTTTCCTTTGTGGGACTTCGCTTTTTCAAGCTCACGATAAAAAGCAGGCATAAAAAGGTGCAGGAGGCCGACGGCAAGGTCCGTGCCGAATGGCAGGATTCGCTTGGCGCACTTCCCGTGGTAAAGGCATTTTCTGTTGAAGAGGTTATGGCAAAAAAGAGCGAGGGGCTTCTTTTTGGGCTTTTTAACGCGAGAATGAGGAGAAGAAGCGTTGCGATATTTTCCTCAACCGGTCTTGAAACGGTTTTCAGAATTGGCAACGTTTTTGCAATAATCTGGGGCTGTCTTATGCTTACCGACCCCGAAAGCGGCTTTACCTTCGGTACTCTTACCGCGGTGCTTCAGCTCCTTTCTTCAATTCACGCACCCTTTAACCAGCTTTCGAATATGATTCCCAAATATTATCAGGTAACCGCCTCGGCTGAAAGGCTTTGCGAAATTCTTTCGCTTGAAGACGAGCAGGAAAAGGAAAAAACAGAGGCTTCGGGCTTTGAAAAGGTGGTATTTGATAACGTCACCTTCGGTTACGGAGATGAAACGGTTATTGAAAACGCCTCGTTTGAGATTAGAAAAGGTGAAACGGTTGGCATTCACGGCATTTCGGGCGGCGGAAAAAGCACCCTCTTAAAGCTTATGCTCGGTCTTTACACAAATTACAGCGGTGAAATGACCGCCTGCTTTGAAAACGGCAGTAAAACCGACCTTGCAACGACGGAAAGAAGCATTTTTGCCTACGTCCCGCAGGACGCCGAGCTTTTCTCGGGCACGGTAAGGGAAAATATAACCTTTAAAAGAGATTATTCCGAGGAAAAAATAAAAGAGGCGATCACTGCCTCCTGTGCGGAATTTATTTACGAGCTTCCCCTTGGGCTTGACACGGTGCTTACCGAGCGCGGAGGCGGCATTTCGGAGGGCCAGCGTCAGCGTCTTTCGGTCTGCCGGGCCGTTCTTTTCGGCGCGCCCGTGCTTATTCTTGACGAGGCAACGAGCGCCCTTGACGTTTATACCGAAAAGCAGATGCTTTCCAACTTAAAAGAGCTTGGAAAAACGATTATAATGGTAAACCACAGACCTGCCGCGCAAAGCTTTGCCACAAGGTCACTTAAGGTAAGCGATAAAAAGGTTTTTGAAAAAGAGGTTTAAAAATGGAAAATAAAAGATTTACGGGGAAAAAGGAGCTTGTGAAATACACGGGCGGACTTTTCCTTTATCAGGCGGTTTCTTCGCTTATGACGTTTTTTATGTGCCTTGGCGTTATTGCCTTTTTCGGCGCGGGCTGGTGGCAGCTTATAATCACCTCGGTCGTTCCCTCGATAACCATCTATTCGATGGCATATCTTGAGGCGTGGAAATACGGCTTTCGTCAGAAGGGCGCAACGGGAAGCGGCAAAGGGCTTATAAACGCAGGTCCCGTAAGGCTTGACTGCTTTGTGGGCGCGGTGATCTTCGAGCTTCCGAGCGTAATTCTTTACCTTCTTTTCGTGGTGTTTGAAAAAAGCTGGGCAACACTTCCCTTCCTCTTTTTGAGATATAACTTCTACGGAATTTACTACACCTTTGGTGAAACCGATGGCTGGAAATATATTATCCCCTTCCTTTTCGTTATTTCTCCGATTTTTGCAATAGTGGGCCAGAACTTCGGAAGCAGGGATTTCTCGATTATCGATTTTATAAAATACGGTAAGAACAAATAAAAAAAGCACCCGAGAGGGTGCTTTTTATTATCTTTTTTATTTGTGATAAAGCTTTTTGGTCTGATGCTGGGGCTCGCAGGTGAGGTTTATTCCGAGCTTGCGGTAAACGTCCTGATCAACCTGCGCCAAAATAACGGTTGAGTGCGCCTCGGCAAATTTAAGCTCCTTAAGGTTCTCCATCGCCTTTGTTGCCTCGGGTGAGGTTGCGGCGGATATTGCAAGGGCAATAAGCACCTCGTCGGAATGGAGTCGGGGGTTTTTGTTGCCGAGGAAGCCCGTTTTAAGTGCCTGAATGGGGGCTATAACCTCGGGCTTTATAAGGTCTATTTCGGGGTCGATGCCGCTTACTGCCTTAACGGCGTTTAAAAGGGCGGCAGACGATGCTCCGAGAAGCTTTGTTGTTTTGCCGGTTACCATCTTTCCGTTAGGAAGCATAATTGCAACGGCGGGCTGATTTTCGGTTGCAGCCGACTTTTCAAGCGCTACCGAAACAACGGCGCGGTCATCGGGCGAAACCTCAGCCTTTTTCATAAGAAGCTCTATCTTGTTAACCGTTTCATCGGTGCCGGTGCCGTTTCTCTTTTGCATAAGAGCGGCAAAATAGCGGCGGATTATCTCATCGCGCGAGGCCTTTGTGCAGACCTCATCGTCGCTTATGCAAAATCCCGCCATATTAACGCCCATATCGGTGGGCGACTTGTAGGGGCTTTCGCCGTAGATCTTTTCAAACATTGCGTTTAAAACGGGAAAAACCTCAACGTCGCGGTTGTAGTTTACAGTGGTTTTGCCGTAAGCCTCAAGATGATAGGGGTCTATCATATTTACGTCGTTCAAATCGGCGGTTGCCGCCTCGTAGGCGAGGTTTACCGGGTGCTTTAAGGGGAGATTCCAGATGGGGAAGGTTTCAAACTTTGCATAGCCCGACTTTATGCCGCGAAGATGGTCGTGATAAAGCTGGGAAAGACAGGTTGCCATCTTTCCGCTTCCGGGACCGGGTGCGGTGATTATAACAAGAGGCTTTTGCGTTTCTATATATTCATTTTTGCCAAAGCCGTTTTCGGAAACGATGTTGGGAATATCAACGGGATAGTTTGCAATGGGATAATGGAGATAAACCTTTATTCCGAGTCTTTCAAGCTTTTCCTTGAAGGCGCGGGCAGAGGGCTGATCCTTATACTGTGAGATGACAACCGAGCCGACGAAAAGGTCAAGGGCGCGGAAGGCGTCGATAAGTCTTAAAACGTCGAGGTCATAGGAGATGCCTATATCGCTTCGCATCTTGTTCTTTTCAATATCGCGGGAGCTTACAACGATGACTATTTCAGCCTCGCTTGCAAGGGAGCGAAGCATAGAGAGCTTGCTGTCGGGCAAAAAGCCGGGAAGCACTCTCGAGGCGTGATGGTCGTCAAAAAGCTTGCCGCCAAACTCAAGATAAAGCTTGCCGCCGAATTTTCCTATTCGCTTTTTTATTTCGTTTCCCTGAAGCTCTATGTATTTTGCGTTGTCAAATCCCGTCTTAAACATAAACCTATCTCCAAAATCGAACAATATCTTTAATATTATAACATAATAAAACCGATTTCGCAATTACAAAAAGAGGGAAAAGTGAAAAAACTTTAATAATATAATTTTAAAGGCATCTTTTTTCTTAAAAATTTGACAAACGCCATATAATTGTTATATAATATTATAATCTATGACCTATTGAAAGGGGAGCTTAAAAACGGAAAGGAACGACACCATCGCGGCGGTTGCCACGGCAAGAGGCACGGGCGGCGTTGCGGTTATAAGAATAAGCGGTGAAAATTCACTGAGTATTGCAAAAAAAATATTTAAATCCTCCTCTTTTGAGAGTAAAATAAAGCCAAGATACGTTTATTTCGGCAAAATCGTTTCGGGCGAAGCGGTTATCGACAGCGGTCTTTTTACCTACTTCAAGGCTCCCGCCTCCTACACGGGGGAGGACGTGGTTGAAATAAGCTGCCACGGCGGCGTTCTCGTTACCGACACGGTGCTTTCGGCGGTGCTTTCCGAGGGCGCACGTCTTGCAGAGGCAGGCGAGTTTACAAAAAGAGCATTTATAAACGGAAAGCTGCTTCTTGACGAGGCAGAGGCCGTTTCGGAAATAATCGACGCCGACAGCGAAAGAGCCCTTTTGGCGGCATCGGCAAATCTACTTTCGGGCACGGGAAAAAGGCTTGTTGCCGAAAAGGAAATGTTAAAAGAGGCGCTTGCCAGATTTTTTGCGGTAATCGACTGGCCCGACGAGGAAATAGACGAATACGATAAGGAAACGATGCTTTCAAAGCTTTGTGGCGCGGCAAAAAAATTTAACGAGCTTATAAAAACAGCCAAAAACGGAATAACGATAAAGGACGGAATAAAAACCGTTATTGCGGGCGCTCCCAACGCAGGAAAATCAACCCTTATGAACGCCCTTGCAAACTGCGAGCGAAGCATTGTTACCGATATTGCGGGCACCACCCGCGACGTTATTTCCGAAACCGTTTCGGTGGGCGGAATAAAGCTTGTGCTTTCCGATACGGCGGGAATAAGAGAAAGTGACGACGAGATTGAAAAAATAGGCATTGAAAGGGCCGTTTCGGAGATTTCGGGCGCAGAGCTTATAATATTTACCGTTGATGCAGAAAAAGGAATTACCCCCGAGGTAAAGGGGCTTGCCACCCTTATTGCGGCGGAAAATAAGCCCACGGTTACCGTCTTTACGAAAAGCGACCTTTTTTCTCTTTCGGGCGAAACCGAGAAGGAGTGGCTAAAAGCCCTTTCAATGGAGCGCGGCGTTACCGTTTCGGCAAAAAACGGCGAAGGCATTTCAGCCCTTTCCGAGGTTATTTCGGAGCTTATGGGGCTTGACAAAATAAAGAAAAACGAGCCTATGATACTGAGCCGACGTCAGTACGGCTGCCTTATAAGGGCAGAAGCGGCTGTTAAGGCGGCAATAGAGCTTATAAAAGAGGATATGCCCGCAGATATGGTGGTTTCGGAGCTTGAGGAGGCGGTTTCGGCTCTTTCGAGTCTTGACGGCACCAAGGCAAGCGAGGAAATTCTCGCCACCATTTTTTCAAAATTCTGCGTAGGTAAATAAAAAGGAGTTTTTCTCTTGCAAAGATATACAGCTGAAAGCTTTGACGTTGCCGTTATAGGCGCAGGTCACGCCGGAATTGAGGCGGCGCTTGCTTCGTCAAGGCTCGGATATAAAACCATTCTTTTTTCAATAAGTCTTGATTCTGTTGGCAATATGCCCTGCAACCCCTCGATAGGCGGTACCGCAAAGGGGCATCTCGTGAGGGAGATAGACGCACTTGGCGGCGAAATGGGCAAGGCGGCAGA
>JAZRNU010000044.1:0-5887 GCA_045648325.1 Eubacteriales bacterium
TCGCAGAGATACAGACGGACCAGGAAACGGTCCAGCTGAGCTTCGGGCAGAGGGAATGCGCCGGAAGACTCAACGGGGTTCTGGGTAGCAATTACGAAGAAGGGCTCCGCAAGTGCGCGGGTAACACCGTCAACGGTGATCTGACGCTCTCCGAGCTTCTTCATATCAACTGCCGCACGAAGCGAGCGACCAATAAGGCGCTGAATTTCGGCGCTTCTTGCCGAAAGCTTCAATTTGTTTATATCTCTCTGATTTCTCGTTGCCGTTGATGCGGGGAGCATTGAATACTCCGCCGTTACCCAGCCCGCGCCGCTTCCGAGAACGTGAGGAGGGACCCGTTCCTCAACCGTTGCCGAGCAAAGAACCTTGGTGTTTCCCCACTCGATAAGCACCGATGAGCAGGGCTGATTTATAAAATTCTTGGTTATTTTAATTTTGCGAAGCTCGCCGTTTTTTCTTGCTTCTCTCATAATTTATCCTCCGATGAGTGCCGCGGCAAAATCCTTGGGCACGAAAAAGTCCATATCGTCTATCTTTTCGCCAACGCCGATAAGCTTAACGGGAATTCCAAGCTCCTTTTTTACCGAAAGAGTTACGCCGCCCTTTGCGGTGCCGTCAAGCTTGGTTACCGCAACTGCCGTAACCTCGGCTACGGCGGTAAATTCCTTTGCCTGCGAAATTCCGTTCTGACCGGTGGTTCCGTCGATTACCAAAATGGTTTCAACGGGTGCATCGGGAAGCTCTCTTGCGATAACGCGTCTTATCTTTGCAAGCTCGTCCATAAGATTTTTCTTATTCTGAAGTCTGCCTGCGGTGTCAACTATAACAACGTCGGCCTTCTTTGCCTTTGCCGCGCTTATTGTGTTATATACCACCGATGCGGGGTCGGCACCCTCTTTTTCGCTTATCATTTCGGCACCCGCTCTTTCGCACCAAACGCCAAGCTGCTCAACAGCCGCCGCTCTGAAGGTGTCTGCCGCGCCGACGATTACCTTCTTGCCCTCTTTTACAAGCAGATTGGAGAGCTTGCCGATTGTGGTTGTTTTTCCTGCGCCGTTTACACCAACAACGAGTATTACCGAGGGCTTGCCCGAAAAATCAAAGCTGCCGCCCTCCATCTCCGAGGCAATTATATCGCAAAGAAGCTCCCTTGCCTCGTCCTCCTTCGTTATGTGGCGCTCCTTCGCTTCTGCCTTTAAGCGCTCTATAATTCCCTCTGCGGTTTCAATGCCGCAGTCGGCCATAACAAGCGCCTCCAAAAGCTCCTCAAGGGTATCGTCATCTATTTTGTTAAAGGTAAATGCGTGACCTATTGACTTTGTAGTCTTTGCAAGGCCCGCCTTGATTTTGTCAAAAAAGCTCATACTAACACCTTAAAATTATTTGATGGGAAAATTCTTTTCAATGTCGGAAACGTTTATTACCAAAAGCTTGGAAACGCCCTTTTCCTGCATCGTTACGCCGTAAAGCACGTCAGCCGCCTCCATGGTGCCGCGACGGTGGGTGATTACGATAAACTGCGTTTTGTCGTTTACCGTCTTTAAGTAGTCGGCAAAACGGACAACGTTTACCTCGTCAAGCGCCGCCTCGATTTCGTCGAGTATACAAAACGGTGCGGGACGAACCTTAAGTATTGCAAAATAAAGCGCTATTGCAACGAGTGCCTGCTCGCCGCCCGAAAGGGAGCTCATATTCTTGATTACCTTTCCGGGAGGGGCAACCTTGAAGTCGATGCCGGAGTTAAGAATATCGCCCGGCTCCGAAAGCTCAAGCGCTGCCTCGCCGCCGCCGAAAAGCTCCTTGAACACGGCGTCGAAGTGCTTGTTGATAACCGCAAACTGAACCTCGAAGATTCGTTTCATCTCAACGGTAAGCTCGCCTATTATCTTTTCAAGCTCGGTCTTTGCGCTCGTTACGTCCTTATACTGAACGCTTAAGGTTTCATATCTTTCGCTTACCTCGGCGTATTCCTCAATAGCCGAAACGTTTACGTCGCCAAGAGCCTTGATTTCCTTCTTTATTTCGTTTATGCGCTTTTGTGCGCCTGCCACGCTTTCAAGCTCGGTGCGAAGCGACTCCGCCTCGGTAAGAGTAAGCTCGTATTCGTCCCACATACGGGTAATGATAACGTCGTATTCGTTTCTTGCCGCCTCGGTCTTTGCCTCAAGCCTTGCGGTGTCTGCCTTCAATGCGGCAATGCGGTCTGTATCTGCCTTTTCCTTTTTGCGAAGATCGTTTATCTTCTGCTCAGCGCTGTCGCGCTCAACTCTTATCTTGGTTATATTCTGCTGTGAAGCCGAAATTTCGTTTGTAATCTTTTCCTTTGCAAAAACAATTTCCGAAAGCTCCTTTTTAAGCTCCTCGTTTCTTGCGTTTATTTCGGCAATTTCAGCTTCTTTATTTTCGGCAAAGGCCTGTTCTGTGGAAATTCGTCTGTCGATTTCCGCGGCCATCATGCGAAGCGCCTCAATATCCTTGGTTTTTGCCGCAACGTCAAAGCGAACGGCGGATATTTTTTCCAAAAGCTCTTTTTGCTTGGCTTCAATGTCGCTTCCGCTTCCCGTTATCTTTATAAGCTTTTCCTCAAGCTCGCCGGAGATGCGTGCGCATTCCTCGGAAAGTCTTGCGTTTTCTTCCTTCTTTGCCGCAAAAGCCGCTTTGAACTGCTCCTTTGAGGAAAGGGCAAGGTTAAGGCCCTCTACCGCTTCGGCTGCCGCGTCACGCACCAATGCGGCGTGACCGCAATCGGCGGTGCATTTAATAAGCTCCTCCTCTGCGGTGCGAAGCTCTGCCACAGCGCCCTCGGTCTTTGCCTTAAGCTCTGCAAGCTCTGCTTCCGATGCCTTAAATACTGCCTCAAGCTTTTCTTTTTCGCCTTCAGCCTTTACAAGCTTTTCCTTTATTTCCTCAATTTCGTTTGCTCTTGTGAAAACGCCGACTCTCTTTACCGACGAGCCGCCCGTTATCGAGCCGCCCGCGTTGATAAGCTGACCGTCGAGCGTTACCGCACGGAAGCGGTAACCGAAGGCACGCGCAAGCCTTATTGCGTCGCCTATCGTTTCAACCACGGCGCTTCTGCCAAGCAGATATTCAATAACACCCTTATATTCGGGCTTATATTCAACGAGCTCCGATGCAATGCCGATATATCCCTGATGTCCCTTTAATTCGGCGGCGTTTAAAATTCCGCCCTTAACCGCATTCAAGGGTAAGAAGGTTGCACGTCCGAGATCGTTTGCCTTTAAATATTCAACCGCCGCCTTTGCGGAATCCTCGGTGTCGGTTATAATATTCTGGAGCGCCGCACCAAGCAACGTTTCCATTGCAAGGGCATAGCGGTTATCCGTTTTAATTGCCTCGGCAACGGTGGTTTTAATTCCCTTCAAGGCGTTTTTTGCCGAAGCGTCCATAACCGCTTTTATGCTGTTGTAAAAGCCAACGTAGTTTTTCTCCATGTCGGAAAGGAGCGAGAGTCTGTCCTTCATCGAAGCAATGCGGGAAAGACCGCCCTCGTAAGCTGCCTTTGCCTCTGCCGCCGCCTTTTCCTTTGCAGAAAGCTTTAAGCTCCAGCCGTTTACTACGTTTGAAAGGTTTTCCTTGTTTGCCTTTACCTCTGCCTCTTTTTTATCAAAATCAGCCTTTATTTTTTCGCGTAAAAGAAGCTCCTCTTTTGCCTTAACGAGGTCCTCCTTCATCTTTTCAATGTCAAATGCGGCACCCGAAAGCTCGGTGGAAACCGAACCCGCCTCAACCAGAAGGGAGGTATATCTCGTTTGATTTGCGGCAATCTCGCCTCTTATCTTTGCCGCTTCCTCAGCGTTTTCACTGTTTTCCTTGGCAAAAAGCTCATTCTGGAGAAGATGCTTTTGCATTTCGCCGTCAAGCTCTGTTATTTCATTTTCGGTTGCGGCAATCCTATCAAGCTGAAGCTTCTTTTCCTTTAAAAGCTCTGCCGTTCTGCCCTCGCCGCCGCCTATCTCATTTTTAATTCTCAAAACGTCGGCTTCGTTTCTTGCAACGTTTGCCTTTATTTCAATGGCTCTGCCGTCGTCCTCACTCTGACGTGTGCGAAGCTCCTCGATCTTTCTCATAAGCTCGTCAGCTTCAACGTTAAGCGCCGCAGAGCGCTCAAAGAGGGAGTTTATCTCCTCGGCTGTCTTTTCCGATGCAATCTCTGCCGAATCAAGGTCTGCCTTTGCTATTCTGTATTTTTCCTCGGCAAGCTTTACCGTTTCGGTCATCTTGTCGATAGCATCGAGCCAGACGTTTATTTCAAGGCCCTTTTTCTCATCTCTCAAAAGCAAATATTTCTTTGCCTTTTCGCTCTGCTCCTTAAGAGGGCCTACTCTTGCCTCAAGCTCGGAGATGATATCGTTTAAGCGAAGGAGGTTATCCTCTGCCGCCGAAAGCTTTCTTTCAGCCTCGTTTTTCTTGTAGCGGAATTTCGAAATGCCCGCCGCTTCCTCAAATATCTGACGTCTGTCCTCACTCTTTGACGAAAGTATCTCGCTTATTCTGCCCTGACCTATCATAGAATATCCGTCCTTGCCAAGACCGGTATCCATAAACAGCTCGTTAATATCGCGGAGTCTTACCTGCTGCTTGTTTATAAAATACTCGCTTTCGCCCGAGCGGAAATAACGTCTTGTAACGGTTATTTCGTTAAAGTCGTAGTTAAAGTGACGGTCTGCGTTATCAAGAGTAAGAGAAACCTCGGCAAATCCGTAGGGCTTTCTTATCTTGGTGCCGTTAAAGATAACGTCCTCCATCTTGCCGCCTCGAAGCGACTTTGCACTCATCTCACCGAGAACCCAACGGACCGCGTCGGAGATGTTACTCTTGCCGCTTCCGTTGGGACCTACTATCGCGGTAAGTCCGTCGGAAAAATCTATATTTATTTTATCGGGGAAGGATTTGAAGCCCTGAATCGTTATGGAATTTAAGCGCATATTCTACCTGCTTTCCGCGTTTTTACATAGCTTTCCATTATATAATAATATTATTATAATATAATAACATTATTGTGGCTTTTTTTCAACTGTTTTTTTGTTATTTTTTAAACTTTTTTAATCAGCCCGCGCAATATTTGCCCTCTAAATAAAAGCAGACGGAAAATTTTACCTTTTCCGTCTGCTTATGTCGATTCAAGAACAATAATTTCGCAGGGTTTTCCCCTTTTTTGAGCGTATTTTATCACCGATAAGGTTCCCTTTGACCTGCCGTCCCAAAACGCAATGACCTTATCTGCAAAATCAACAATTTCTCTGTTTCTGATAATAGGTGCGGCTTTGCCGTAACGTTCATAATTTGGCAAAAACACGTTGATTTTTACGCCATTTTCACTTGCGTATTTTTCTGCACAGCTATCTACTCCCACTGCTCCACCCGATACGATTTCATCGTTGTTCGACAGGTATTTTCCAACGTCTATTTGCGTTATATTTCTGGATCCGATAATTGCAACCTTCATATAAATCCCCGAATTTTAAATTTAGTATACTTAATTCAAGTATACTAACAACATTATACCACAAAATAATCTTAAAATATACTTATATCAAGATTTTTTCAGGAGATTTTTATGAGAAATAAAAAGAACAAACATCTCGGAATAGAAATTGACCCCGAGCTTCATTATAAGCTCCACTATATTTCAAAATATTACGGACGCTCCGCAAACGGAGAGATTTTGTATCTTATCCGTCAGGAAATAAAGGCCTTTGAGAAAGCAGAGGGCGTCATCGAGCTTCCAAAGGAACAGAGCTGACTTAATTAACAAAGCAAAACAGTGCCTTGGCATTACGCCCAAGGCACTGTTTTATTTTTTATTTTCTTTTCGGCTTGAAAATCAGGGCAAAGAGAAAGCCAAAGGTTATCGCGGCGGCAA
>JAZRNU010000045.1:0-5112 GCA_045648325.1 Eubacteriales bacterium
AAAGTAATCAATGAGAGAATCGAAAACTTGCCGTAAGTACCCTCTCACCCGCTATCGCGGGAGCTCTCCCACAGGGAGAGCCTTTGGACACGTGCATCTTTAGGGGGGTATGGGCTTTGCCCGACGCGTTTGTAATACAAAGGCGAAACTAGCGATAAAATGGTGTGATAAGAATTTGACGGAGGTTATTTATATGAAAAAGTTGATAGTATTAATTGGTTCTTTATTGCTGATTGCATTGATGCTTTTCTCGCTTTCTTCTTGTTCCAAGGTTGAAATAGAAGCAAGTGAAATAGTGGCGGTATTTCGATATGGAGATGCCGATATAACTAAACCAATGTCTGACAAAGATTCAGAGATTGTAAGAGAACTATTTAACGGAAAGAATCTGTACTCAGATTTTCCCTCTTGTGGATTTAGTGAAAACGTGGCGCTTATAATAGATGGTGTTCCTTACTGTATTGCTTGCGATAATTGTGGAAAAATATATAATATTGAAAAAGATAAGTATTTCAATTTGAGCGATAAAGAGAATGAAATCCTTCGCAGTTTGCTTTGCGAATACGGTTTTACATTTCCTTGTGTTTGATAAATTTCAATTTATCAAACACAAGGAAACTAACCCCGACAGACTTTCATTGATAATCTGTCGGGGTTCATTATTTGTTTACTGTGGATCAAATACAGTAAGTTGAGTTATGATTTCTCCGCTAAGGATATCACCACTTTTGCGGAGGCTTTTTTGTGTCAACCTTATGCTTTTTGAAATAAAATGGTAGAAAAAAAGCTAAGGGAGATTTATTATGGCTATTGATACATTTATTTGTTCAAATTCAAAAAACGGTTTCTTCTCGTTGCAAAACGAGGTTATAAACGAAAAAGCAAAACGGGTTTTCATTATTAAGGGCGGTCCCGGTACGGGTAAAAGCTCGGTTATCAAAAAAGTGGTTAAAAGTTTGGGCGCGGCGGAGCTTATTCACTGCTCCTCAGACCCGGATTCGCTTGACGGTGCCGTTTTAAGTGACGGAACCGTTTTGTTCGACGGCACCTCTCCGCATCTTGCCGAGCCGCCCGTCCCCGGTGCCGCGGGAAAAATAATAAATACCGCCGATTTTTTAGATGAGATGCGGCTTTTTGAAAGAAAAGAGGATATCCTTGATTTAAACGCCAAAATTTCAAAGGAATACCGTGCCGCCTATTCCCTGCTCAAGGCCGCAGGAGAGGCGGAAGGGCTGATTTTCGGTGCATCAAAGGAAGCTCTTTGCCATGAAAAAATCAACGAATATGCAAAGAATTTTGTAAAGCGGAAAAGTGGGAAAAAGGGTAACGGAAAAATTATCAGACGGTTTGCCGATGCAATTTGCAGCAAGGGAAACGTCACCCTTTACGAAACGGTTTTGGGAGCTTCAGAGGAGGTAGTTTACATTGATGACCGCTTCGGCGCGGCAGCCGATGCTGTTATGGCGGCGGTTGCAAAAGGATTTTCCGAAAGCGGATTTGACGTTTTTGCTTTTTACTCTCCCCTTTCTCCCGAAAGGATTTTACACATAAACGTTCCCGATGCCCGTCTTTCGTTTACCTCAAAAAAGCAGGGCTTTACAAGAAAAATAAAGTCGGAGCGTTTTTTCAAGGAGGTAATTGATTTTGACGGAAGATTCAAGTTCTACGATATTTTAAAGAAAAGCAGTATCGAAGCCGCGGTTGAACGTCTTGCAAGGGCAAAGGCACTTCACGACGAGCTTGAAGCCATTTACATTTCGGCGCTTGACAAATCGGTAAGCGAGCTTCTTTCCGAAAAAATTATATCGCTTATCTCTTGATTTTTTTGTAAAATGTTTTATAATATTATATAGCAACCAAGGAAAGAGAAGTAAAAATGAGAGCAAGAAAAAAGAAAAACACACCCGAAAGGCTTTTGAAGTATTCATATTTGTTTATTGATAAGGAAAAACGCGACGAGGCCTTTTTTGAAAACAAGAAAATAAAAATCGAGATCGGCTGCGGCAAGGGCGCATTTATTTCGCAGTCGGCCCTTTTGGAGCCCGATACCGCTTTTGTGGGAATTGAAAAGGTTTCTGACGTAATTGCAACCGCCGCAATCAAAACCGATGAGTGCGGTGCGAAAAACATTCGCCTTATGATGGCTGACGCCTCCGAGCTTTGCGATTATTTCAAGGAGCATTCGATTGACACGATTTATCTTAATTTCTCCGATCCGTGGCCTCCGAACAACCGCGCAAAGAGAAGGCTCACTCACAGGGGATTTCTTGAAATTTACAAAAAGCTTCTTACCGCAGACGGAAAGATCGAGTTTAAAACCGATAACGATAAGCTTTTTGACTTTTCGGTTACCGAAATTGCCGAAAACGGATTTGATATCGTTTATCTCACAAGAGATCTTCACAGCGAAAACGTTCCCAACGTGGTTACCGAGTATGAGGCAAGATTTTCTGCTGAGGGCGTGCCGATAAAAAAGCTTGTTGCCGTTTTGAAAAAATAATTGCTTTAAAAAACAAAATACCGTTTTCCAAATGGAAAACGGTATTTTTTATTTACTTTTAACCCAAAATCGTTCCGTACATATTGAACATGGGGAGAATTATAGACACAACAAGAAGGGCTATCATAAGTCCTATAAGCATTGTCATAACCGGCTCGATTACCGAGGTGAGCTTTCTCGTTGCTTCGTTGCTTTCTGCCTCGTAAAGGTCTGCCATCTTGGCAAACGTTTCGTCAAGCATACTCGACTGCTCACCGATTTCAACCATAGAGTTGAAAAGCGGCTCGAAAATGCGAAGCTTTGAAAAAGCAACGTGCAAGGGAGCGCCGAGTCTTACGTCGTCAAGACTTTCGATTACCGATTGGCGCATATGATAGTTCTTTATTACCGTTGCGGAAATTCTTACCGCTTCAACTATCTCAACACCCGATTCGATGAGGGCAGCGGCAATTCGTGCAAAGCTTGAGGAATTGCTTACTACAAGAAGTCTGCCCACGATGGGAATATGAACGTTGAATTTTGAAAGCTGACGGCGGAAATCGGGCACCGATTTAACAAGCACAAATATCAATATTGTCACTACGGCGATAAAGAGCGCAATAAACAATCCGTATTTAATAAGAAAATCCGAAACGTTTATCATTGCCTGCGTAAGTGCGGGAAGCTCCGAATCGAAGGTTTCATACATATTCGAAAATCGCGGCAAAACAAAGGTAGTCATTACCACGAAAAGAGCTATCATAAGGAAAACGAGGAAAAGAGGATAGGTAAAGGCCGCAGAAAGCTTGCCGCTTAACGCTATTTCCTTTTCGAACATCTCGGCGATACGGGAAAAAGCCCAGTCGAGCTTGCCGTTCTTCTCGCCCGATGCAACCATATTTACAACAACCTCGGGAAATGCCGTAAACTTTTTCATGCTTTCGGCAAGAGAGGAGCCTGCGTAAAGGTCCTCGGTTACAGCCTTGAAGATTTTTCTGTAACGGTGGTTGGTTTCACTGGCAA
This sequence comes from Eubacteriales bacterium, assembly GCA_045648325.1. Taxonomy (GTDB): domain Bacteria; phylum Bacillota; class Clostridia; order Oscillospirales; family RGIG5299; genus RGIG5299. Next base: position 3,503 of record JAZRNU010000045.1, read on the forward strand.
TTATTACCTCCATTGCCATTGAAAGCTTAACGCCCGCCTTGAGCATTATAGCCATTTTGTCGGCAAAGCGCATAACGTCCTTTTTCTTCATTTTGAGCTTGTGGACATCAGGCTCCATTATTTCTATTTCCCAGAAATTAGCCGCTTTTTCTTTATAAGGCTTTACTGAAACGGGGGTAAGGTCCTGCTTATGAATGTAATAGACCGCGTTATTTTCGTTATCGGCTTCTATTACGCCCTTGACCTTTTTGCCTACCGCGTCAACAGCCACATATCTGAATTTCATTTGAATTTCTCCCGTCTTAAATTATACGAACTCGGAATAGGTGTGGCGCATCTCCTCAAGCGAGGTGGTGCCGTTTAAAACAAGCTGACGAAGATTATCGTGAAGCGTTCTCATTCCGTCGGATTTTGCAGCCTTTCTTACGGCCTCAACTCCGCCGCCGCTTGAAAGTATATCGCGAATGGAGTTTGACATCATAAGAATTTCGTGAACTGCGGTTCTGCCGCTAAAGCCCGTCTTGTTGCAGTGCTCACAGCCGTGTGAGGCATAAAGCTCAACCTGCTCGGAAAGGGGTATTCCCAAAAATTCCTTTTCAACGTCCTTTGCGAAATATCTGTAACGGCATTTGGGGCAAAGCTTTCTTACAAGACGCTGTGATATAACCGCAGAAAGTGCGGAATATACCATATAGGGCTCAAGACCCATATCGAGCAAACGGGTTACGGCGCTCGGCGAGTCGAAGGTGTGGAGGGTACTGAAAACGAGGTGACCGGTGACGGAAAGGGTCATTGCTATTCTTGCGGTTTCCTCGTCACGGATTTCACCGAGCATTACTATGTCGGGGTCCTGACGCAAAATTGAGCGCATTACCTTTGCAAAGGTAAGTCCCGCCTTGTTGTTTACCTCAACCTGAACGAGGTTGGGCATTACCATTTCGATAGGATCCTCAACGGTGATGATGTTTACGTTCGGCTTATCAAGCTCGGAAAGCGCCGCGTAAAGAGTGGTGGTCTTTCCGCTTCCCGTGGGGCCTGTGAGAAGAACGAGGCCGTGGGTATAGCTAAGTATTTTATCAAACAGCTTCATATTTTCTTCATCGAAGCCGATTGAATTTTTATCAAGGTCAAAGCTCAAAGCGGTTGTGATACGCATTACTACCGTTTCGCCGAAGGCGGAAGGAAGTATGGATATACGAAGGTCAACCATTCCCTTGCCGTAGTTGTAGTTGATACGTCCGTCCTGCGGGATACGGCGCTCGGCGATGTTAAGACCCGCAATGAATTTGATACGCGAGGCAACAGATGCGCCAAGTTCTGCCTCGGTATCAAGGTAGATTATCATTTCGCCGTCGATTCTGAAGCGAATTCGCAAGAACTTCTCGTGAGGTTCTATATGAATATCACTCGCCTTCATTATAACGGCTTGCTCAATCATATTGTTTACAAAACGGACGATCGGCACCGATTCATCGTTCAAATGATCGTCCTGCTTTACCGTTTCGGTGGTTGCCGCAAGTTCTTTTGCCGCCGAAAATGCACGCTGGGTGGTATAAAGCACACGGATTTTTTCAGAAATAACGTCCTCGGGGGCAAGCATCGGTTCAAGA
>JAZRNU010000046.1:0-13863 GCA_045648325.1 Eubacteriales bacterium
ACCTTTGGCGGCGGTTACGCGATGATTCCCCTCATTCAGCGCGAGATTGTTGAAAAGCACGGCTTTATAAGCGACGACGACGTTTTGGAGATAATCGCCATTGCCGAATCCACTCCCGGCCCCATTGCCATAAATATGGCAACCTTCGTGGGTTGTCGCACTGCGGGATTCTGGGGCGCATTCTTTTCAACACTCGGAGTTGTGCTACCCTCTTTTTTAATAATCCTTGCAATTTCCTTCCTTTTAACCGAATTTCAGCATATAAAAGCGGTAAAATACGCCTTTATCGGCATTCGCGCAGGCGTGCTTGCCCTCATTTTAAAGGCAGTTGTCAATATGTATAAAAAGTGCAAGAAAAACGCCGTGGCTTACGTTGCAATGATTGCGGCATTTCTTGCGGTTGCCTTCCTTAAGGTAAACGTGCTTATTGTAATTATCGGCTGTGCCGCATTCGGGCTTATTACCTCGTTTATTGCAAAAAGGAGGGAAAAGAAATGATCTTTTTAGAGCTTCTTATCACCTTCTTTAAAATCGGCGCCTTTACCTTCGGCGGAGGCTATGCAATGCTTCCTTTAATTCAGGATGAGGTTCTTAAAAACGGCTGGCTTACCGAGGAGGAGATAATCAACTTCATTGCCGTAAGCGAATCCACTCCCGGACCCTTTGCAATAAACATTGCAACCTACGTTGGCTCGGTTGTGGGCGGAAGCGGTCCTTTAGGCCATATTTGGGGCGGAATTTTAGGCGCATTTCTTTCAACGCTCGGAGTTGTGCTTCCCTCATTTATAATTATTCTCATCGTTGCAAAATGCTATGAAAAATTCAGAAAAAGCGCTGTGGTAAGCGGTGCGATGACGGGCCTCAAGCCTGCCGTTGTGGGACTTATCGGCGCCGCAATGATTAAGCTTTCGCTTGCCGTATTTTTCCCCGCAGGTCTTACCCTCGCCGTCTTTACCTCGCCGTTATTTTACCTTTCTCTTGCGATTTTTGCAATAGGCGCAGTTCTCGCCTTCAAAAAGGTGCATCCGATAATAATTATCCTTCTTTCGGGCGCCTTGGGCATTATAGCAGGATATTTGATTTTTTAAAAATGAATCCCCGCCTTTAGGGCGGGGATTTTTGTTTTGTTACGAAAAAATTTCCTTGTTGCCGTTTATATAGTAGTCGATTGCGTCCTTGCGGATTTGAATGTACTGATCATACATTTTTCTTTCCCCGTCGGTTATCTCCTCGGGAATAACAGGTTCCGTTGTTAAGTTAAAAATGGAAACCATATTCGGGTGCATGAAGACAAGCAAGCGCCCTTCCGAATCAAAATATCCTCCGGGTCTTTGTTTATTGGACAGACTTTCGTCCTCAAGCATAAAAAGCAAATAGCTTTCGTCTTCTTTTAAAAGCATTTCCTTTTTAAACGGCTGCGGATCAACCGTCCAATAGTCACCGATCTTTACTTTAGATATAAAATTATTGAAATTAGGATAGTCATAGGCGGTTACAAGTTTATCATCAATGATATAACTACAGTGAATAGCGGCATAAACAATATCTCCTACTTCAACACCTAAAGATAACGCATCGCCACTGTAATAAATTTCCTCAATTTTTACGGGTGTAACTAACGCCGAGGTGTTTAATACATTTGGGTAATTTCCAATACTCTCTAATTCGGGAGCGATTTGTATTGGCTTTCCAACCGGCGTTCCTTTAAAGATAATGCTTTTGGTTTTATCCCAAGGAAGTTCACCCTCTTTTTCCGCCACCGCAAAACGGTAATTCAATACGCCAAAACTACCGGGCATACGCCATATATACAATGCAGTCTCTGTCGTTCTTCCTACTACGTTTGCATCATCGGAAATAACTACATCCCCCTGCTTGAAGCTCTTGCCGCAACCGGAAAAGCAAATCAGCAACAATGTTACAGAAATTATTATTGAAATTATCTTTTTCATTGGAGTTCCTCCTTATTTTGTTTTGCTGAAACTGTTCCTCTGTTTCCAAATGCACCATTGGACTCACCCCTTTCGAGATTTTAAGGAAAATTTCCCCACTTTCATTATAACACGCTACCCCCCACCCGTCAACTCATTTTTATTAACACCCGAAAATTTCGGCACTTTGCACAAAAAACGAGGGGGCAATTTGTGCAAGATGACAACAAAACCCCCGCCATAATGGCGGGGAAAATATCATTCAAATTCAATTAAAACGATTTCTTTTTTATTGTTTATTCTCGGCACCCACTTGCCGTTTCCAAGCCCCTTGCCAACAATTAACCGATTGTCAAAATAGCTTCCGAAGGTGTATTTTGGAAAAACGCCCTGCCCCGGAGAATAAACGCCCCTTTTGAAAAATCGCCACTGACCGCCGTGGGCGTGACCCGAAAGGGTAAGGTCAATATCAAGCGGTAAAATATATCTTTCAAAATATTCCGGACGGTGGCAAAGAAGAAGCTTAAAGCCCTTTTCATTTGCAAAATCCGAAAGCCACCCGTAATTTGGGAGATAAATTTCCCTGTTTTCCGATTTGGTGTGCTTTTTCTCATAAGGCGAAGAAAATCCGCCTATTTTTACGCCGCAAAAATCGGTAAAGCAGTTATCAAGAAGCACGGCACCCGTTTGGTTTATTCTGAAAACAAGATCGCCCAAAAACCTGCGCTCATGGTTTCCAATAGAAACGAAGGTAGGAAATCTTTTTGCGCAAAGCTCTAAAAACTCAAAGCCGCTTTCGTATTCCTCGTTTGAATGAAGAAAGTCGCCGCCCACCAAAACGGCATCGGGCATAAGCCTTGAAAGCGCATTTATAACAGGTGCATTTTTGCACCCGTGCAAATCGGAAACAAATGCAAAGCGAAGTCCGCTTGCTTTATCTGATTTAATTTTGTAGCTGTTAATTTGCATTTTCATCACTTTTAAAATAGCGTTTGCATATATTATATTATCAAAAAGGCAAAATTTCAACCGCTTTTTGCCAATAAATCAAACATTTTTCAATAAACTATTGACTTTACGCCGCAAAACAACTATAATATTAAGGCTAAATAGCGAGGTGTGGCTCAGTTTGGTAGAGCGCTGCGTTCGGGACGCAGAGGCCGCAGGTTCAAGTCCTGTCACCTCGACCATCAGGCAGTGCCTGCACCCAATCCCGGGTGTAGTTACTGCCTATCTTTTTGTTTATTATACGGCGCAACGTCTGCTTTGAACACTCTTTTTAATCTTTAAGGGCCGCATTAAAATTAAAGCGAGGGCTTAATTATGTTTCCTTTTGAATTAAACTTTTTGAAATGGTTAGAAGGCATAAGAACCGATTTTTTAAACACCCTTTTTGAGGCAATTACAATTTTGGGCGAAGAAACGCTTATCATCTTGCTTGTTGTAACACTCTGGTTTGCCGTAAACAAAAGGCTTGCCCAAAAGGTGCTTTTTATAACGGTTAGTTCCCTTTCGGTAAACGGAATCGTTAAAAACGTTGTAAAAATGCCCCGTCCCTTCACAAAGGGGATAAGCTGCGTGCGACCCGACACCGCAACGGGTTATTCCTTCCCGAGTGGCCACACCCAGGGTCTTACCACCTGGAGCACCGCATTTGCCATACACTTCAAAAGGTCGTGGCTCAGCATCGTTACCGCCGTGGCAATTCTTCTCGTTGGTTTTTCAAGGCTTTATCTCGGCGCGCATTATCCGAGCGACGTTGTTTTCGGAATTTTGCTCGGCGTTGGCATTGCCTTCTTGGGTTCCTTTCTCTTTGAAAAAATAAAGGATACCGGAAAGCTTTTTCTCGCAACGGTAATTCTTTTATCACCCTTTGCCGTATATTTTCTTTTCAACGCAGACCCGCAGTATGCCGATTTCTATAAAACCTTCGGTATGCTTTGCGGTCTTACCCTCGTTTCGTTTGCCGAGAGAAAAGAAAGCGAGCTTTGCTACAACGTGGCATGGTGGAAAAAGCTTTTAAGAGTTGTAATCGGCGTTGCGGTTGCATTTATTCTCAAAGAGGCAATAAAAGCACTTAACGTGTTTGAGATAATGCAAATTTCTCTTTTAATCGATTCACTCCGCTACATTGTCGTTGTTTTTGCAGTTGGATTTTTGTGTCCCCTTCTCTTTAAGAAAATAAAGCTTTGATTTATTCGGTGTTAAATCACCGATTATCAAATTCCTCGGATATTTTTCCGAGGAATTTTTAACCGAAAAAATCATTTTCAAATCTTTTTTGGGAGATTTTTATGAGTCGGCTTGTAAACCTCGTAATCAGATTCGTTCAGAAAAATACCGTTACGGTAATTGCCTTTTTCGCCGCGGCAGTTACCTGCTTTTTCGTACCGCCCGATGCAAGCTATATAGGCTACTTCGATTTCAAAACGCTCACCTGCCTTTTTTGCGTGCTTGCGGTGGTTCAGGCGCTTCGCAACATAAAGTTTTTCTACACCATGGCAAAAAAGGTGGTAAAATGCTTTAAAAATGCCCGTCTTACCGTTATTGCCCTTGTTTACATTACCTTTTTGGGTTCAATGCTAATTGCAAACGATATGGCGCTTCTTACCTTTTTGCCCCTTGGCTACTACGTTCTTTCCGCCACCGAAAAACAAAAATATATGGCGTTTACCTTTATAATGCAAAACATTGCGGCAAACTTAGGCGGAATGCTTACCCCCTTTGGAAATCCGCAAAATCTTTATCTCTACACCAAATTTCAAATTCCAAACGGCGAATTTATGGCAATAATGGCGCCGCCGTTTATTCTTTCGGTTGTGCTTATAACAATTTGCTGTGTAATTTTCGTAAAGCCCGAGCCGCTTATGATAAGAGATATTGATAACCGTCTGCCCCTTTCCCGCGTGGCGCTTTATATGGCTCTTTTCACTCTTGCCATTGCAATAGTTTTCAGAGGTATTCCTTATTATATAGGACTTATAATAATTCCCGCAGTGCTCCTTTTTGCCGACAGAAAGGCGCTTGCGAAAGTGGATTACCCCTTGCTCTTTACCTTTGTTTTCTTCTTTATTTTTTCGGGAAATATGGCGCGAATAGATGTTGTAAGAGATTTCTTTTCATTCCTTCTTGATAAAAGCACCCTGCTTTTCTCGGTTCTTTCCTGCCAGGTAATAAGCAACGTGCCCTCTGCTATTTTGCTTTCGCAGTTTACCGAAAATTACAAGGAGCTTTTGCTTGGCGTAAATATCGGCGGCGTAGGCACCCTAATTTCGTCGCTCGCAAGCCTTATTACCTTTAACGAATATTCAAAGCGCAACCCCAAGAAGATCGGCTCCTACCTTTTGAAATTTTCAGCATTTAATTTTGCGTTTTTAATAATACTTGCCGCATTCACCTTCTTGATAATATCGTTGTAATAAAACAACCCCCACTCTTGCGAGTGGGGGCTTTAATTTTAAAAATAGCTTACCTTTATTCTTTTTCCCATCTGCTTTAAGCAGCTTGTGAGCTCCGATACCAAATTCATTTTTATATTGAAATTTATCGGCAGGTCGGGGTTCTGGTGTGCAGGGTTTATTGCCCTGCCAACGAAAAAGTTTATATCGGTGGCTTCCTCAAAGAGAAGTCGGCATATCTGCGAGGCTCCGTCCTTTTTAAAGCACCAATGCTCGTACAAAACGTTATCTCCAAGATAATCCTTTGCATATTCAAGCACCTTATTTACCGTTATAACGCCCTCGGTTACAAGGCCAACGCCCTCTATCGTTGCAATGGGAGGAACGTCGGACTTTTCAAAGCTAAGGCTTACGTTAAGCGGCTTGCCAAGGTAGGAGGCGGCAATTGTAGAGGTGGTTCCTCCGCAGATTATGTGTTTGCCCTCCTTTGAAAAGAAAAGCGACATCATGCGTTCAACGTCGTCACGGTTATAGGGCGGGCCGAAAAGCAGATTCATAGGCTCTCTACGGCGTATTCTTATAACGCAGGCAGTGGCATCGTCGCCGGGCTTGTTGCCGTAAAGCTTATCGCACTCGTCAACGAGCATCGTGCAAAGCGTTTTTGCCGTGTAGCCTGCCGTGCAGATTGCCTCCATAAAGCTTATTATTTCTTCTCTTTTCCAGCCGAAATTATAAGCAAGACCTATTCCCGCATGGGGGCAACCATCACTCATCGCAACGAAAATATCGTTTTCCTGCAGATTTATAATGCTTTTATATATCTGCTTTCCGCCGATATTCATAAGGGTTTTGGGATAGTCGTAATTCTGCTCGTTACGAAGAAGGATAACGTGGGGGTTATCGTACTGAATAACCTCTGCCGTTCTGTTGTTTTTTAAGTGAATTATTGTAAAGGTTGAATAAGCAACGCCTCTTACCGAGCAAACGGGAAGAGTTGCCGCAATGGTTTCAACGCATTCCTCAAGCGAAAGCCCCTCTGCAAGCATTGTTGAGATGATCTTCGAGGTAAGAGTTGACAAAATATTTGCCTTTACTCCGCTTCCGAGCCCGTCAGACAAAACCACAACCGCCGAGTTATCGTCGGGAGATACTATCTCAATGTGGTCACCGCAGAGCTGCTCGCCGTAGTGGTTGATGCTTTTGTAGCCAATGTCAGCGCAAAGATCAATCATCGGAAATCGACTCCTTCAGCTTACTGAGCGCTATCTTTGTTTCTGCGGCGGTTTCACCCAAAAGCGAGGCTATTTCCTGAACAACACGCATCTGCTTCTCAACAACGTTATCGGTTACCTCAAAGGTTTTTGCGCGCATATCTTCCTTCTTCTTGCGCTCCGCTTCCTCATCGGTGATGTCGCGCATAATGCAGATAAGAAGGTGCGAATCCTTATCGTAAACAACCGTCTGTTCAACAAAACGGTTGTATTCGGCAAGGTAAACGCGCTGATCTCTTATTCCTCTGCCGCTGTTTCTCACGCTCATAAAGGGTCCGGGATCAAGTATTCTTACAACCTGATCGCCCAAAACGTCGCTCGATGAGCGGATATTCATAATCTTTCTTGCCGCGGCGTTTATCTGCTGAACCTCAAGCTGCTCGTTTAAAACGATAATTCCGTTGGGGGTGTTTTTAACAATGGTATCGGAGAAGTTTTCCGCCTTGTCTTTAAGATAAGGAAGACACATCGAGATCTCCGCCTTGCCCTGAATTATCGCAACAGCCTTATCGCGGCAGGTATTGTAGCCGCAGGATCCGCAGTTAAGCTCCTGTGAAGGAGTTATTTTGCCCATCTGTCGCAAAACGTTTTCGATTTCCGCATCAGAGGGTCTTTTATTTTTCTGCTCAATTTCAAAGAACAGCTTCTTTAGCTTTTTCTGTTCGGGATATTCCACCTCAAAGTCCTCTTTGCCGGCAAATTCCGAAACAGAGATGCTGTCTTTGATAAATGAGTGATGGTATTTTTCCATAATAGGTCCGCCAACGCAGCTACCTACGCAGGCAGACATCTCAACGAAGCAGTTGTGAATTTTACCCGAAATTATATCCTCAATTGCCGCAATACAGTTTTCAACGCCGTCAATAGCAATGTAGCTGTAACCCGGGAGTCTTTCGGTCATGGTTTTCAAAACGCCGCCCGTGGTGGGGAAAAGCCTTGCAAGACTCTTTTCGTTTTTCTCCTTTTCGGTTTCAATCTCAACGTTTTCTTCCTTGAGCCATTCCGAAAGATCCTCAAAGGTAAGCACTGCGTCAACAATTCCGTCGTATCTTCCCGCCTCGTCCTTTTTCGCAACGCAGGGACCGATAAAAACGGTTTTCACGTCCGGCATACGCTCCTTTATCGAAGCGCAGTGTGCCTGCATGGGCGAAAGAATATCGGCAAGATAGTTAAGTGCCTCGGGATAATGCTTCTGAATGAGGAGGTTAATCGAATGACAGCAGGAGGAAATTACAACGTCGCGTTTTTCATCGCGAAGCATCTTCTCGTAGGCGGTCTTTACAACCGTTGCGCCGAGAGCAGTTTCCTCAACGTCGTAAAATCCGAGCTTTTTAAGAGCCTTTCTCATCGACTCTATTCCCACTCCGTGATAGTTTGCCACGAAGGAGGGGGCAAGGCTTACTACTATCTTTTCCTCAGATTGAAGCATTACCTTGACCTTTTCGATTTCGCTTATTATTTCCTTTGCATTCTGCGGACATACTACAAAGCAATGTCCGCAAAGAATGCATTCATCGTTAATAATATGAGCCTGATTGCCCGAAAATCTTATGGCTTTAACCGGGCAATGGCGTATGCATTTATAGCAGTTTTTGCAGTTGGATTTCTTTAATGCAAGATATTTTTGCATTGAGATCTATTCCTTTCAAAGCTTGTTTAAAACGTTTTGAGTAAAAAAGTCTCTGAAATTCTCGCTCGTAACGCCAACGTGTATTTCATCGTCAACCGAAACCGTCACTCCCGTACGGTTGCATTTGCCAACGCAAAAGCTTCCCGCAAGAGTTATTTCTCCTTCAAGACGGTGTTCTTCTATTGCCTTTTGGAGAAGACGAACTATCTCCTCCGAGCCCTTCAAATGACACGAGCTTCCTACACAAACCTGAATTATCATTATTTATCTCCCAATACGGTGATTATTTCACTAAAGGCAAAACGGTTTCCTTGAAGAATTTTCGTGCGTCCTCTGCCTTAACGCAGTATTTTTCACCGTCGGCAATAACGGAAACGCCGTTTTTGGAGCAATGCTGCATACAGAATGCTGCCGAAAGTTCAACCTTATCGTGAAGATCGTATTTTTCAATGAGATGCTGGAAATCAGCAACAACGTTGTTTGCGCCGTTCAAATGACAGGAGGTGCCTATGCATACTCTTAAGTTAATCATATTATTCTACCTTACCCTTCGTATAATCGACGTGTAATAATTCGTGTGCCTTACCCTTGATAATTTCTTTGTAAATCGAGGTCATAATCGGATTTTCCTCGGAGCGACGAACTGAAAGAAGTCTGTCGGAATCGTAAAGACCCTTTGCTCTGTTTTCGCAATCGCTCTTTGAAGCATAGGGCTGACCGCCGCCGTTTACACAGCCACCGGGACAAGCCATAACCTCAATGAAATCGAAATGCTCGCCCGCTTTTACTCTTTCAAGCACGGTTTCTGCATTTCCAAGACCGCTTACTACTGCGATTTTAAGCTCCTTATCGCCGTAGGGAACGGTAAATTCCTTAATATCCTTGTTGCCGCGCTGACCTGCGTTTGCAACCTCTAAAAGTGCATATCTGCTCTTATTGGAGGATACTCTACGCAAAACAGCCTCGGTTACACCGCCGGTTACGCCGAAAATTACGCCTGCGCCGGAGATGGTGCCAAGAGGCATATCAACCGCCTCGGGCTCGAGCTGATCGAACATAATTCCCGATTCCTTTATCATTACGATAAGCTCCTGGGTGGTGATAACGGCGTCAACGTTGGGCATACCGTTTACCTTAAATTCTTCTCTTTCAGCCTCAAACTTCTTGCCTGTGCAGGGCATAACTGCAACGTGGAACATCTTTCTTGAGGATTTTTCGCTCTGATCCTTCAAAATAGATGCCATCATCTGCATGGGCGAGCGGCAGGTCGAAACGTTAGGCAAGAATTCGGGGTGCTTCTTCTCGCAGAACTGAACCCAGCCGGGGCAGCATGAGGTGATAAGGGGAAGATTTTTATTTTCTTCAATGCGGGAAAGAAATTCCTCGCTTTCCTCCAAAACGGTGAGGTCTGCACCGAGGGTGGTGTCGTAAACCTCGTCAAAGCCCATACGGCGAAGTGCTGCAACGATCTTACCGATAACGTTGGTGCCGTCGCCGATGTTAAGCTCCTTACCGAGAGCAACGCGAACGGCGGGAGCGATCTGAACGGTGGTTTTAAGCTCAACGTTATCGATTGCCTTCCATACCTTGTCGATGCTGTTGTTTACAACGATAGCGCCGGTGGGGCAAACTACTGCACACTGACCGCAGCCAACGCAGGGGGACTCTGCAAGAGGCTTATTGAAAGCGGTGCTTATGGTCATATTTGCGCCACGGTGTGCAAAGTCGATAGCGCCGACCTTCTGAATTTCGTTACATACTCTTACGCAGTCGCCGCAGAGAATGCATTTGCCCGCATCTCTTGAAATGCAGGGTGAGGAGGTATCCTCTCCCTTTGTGGAAACTGCACGGTTGGGGAAGCGAACTCCCTCAATGTTAAAGCGCATTGCAAGATCCTGAAGCTTACATTTGTTGTTGTTCTCACAAACGGTGCAATCGCGGCAATGGTTTGCAAGCAAAAGCTCAAGGATATTTTTTCTGTATCTGCGAAGGCGCTCGGTGTTGGTTCTTACGTTCATACCTGCTCTGGGGGGAGTTGAGCAAGCTGCGTCAAGACCGCCTCTTTCATTCTCAACCATACACATACGGCAAGCACCGTAAACCGAAAGGTCGGAATGATAGCAGAAGGTGGGCATTTTTATGCCGATCTTACGGCAAAGCTCAAGAATATTCTTTTCGCCTTCTATTTCAACGGGAATACCGTCGATAGTCATATATTTCTTATCGTTCATCTTCAGTTCTCCTTAATAGCTTTAAACGCACAGGCGTCGATACAGCTTCCGCAGCGGATACATTTGTTGAGGTCGATGGTAAAGGGCTCCTTAACCTTGCCGCTTATTGCTCCAACGGGGCAAATGCGTGAGCACTTGCTGCAACCCTTACAAAGCTCGGGATCAATAACGATTCTCTTGAGCTTCTGGCAAGCACCTGCGGGACATCTCTTCTCGTAAATGTGAGCCTCATACTCGTTTCTGAAATTCTTTATGGTGCTTACTACGGGCGAGGGAGCGGATTTTCCGAGGCCGCAAAGTGCGGTTGCGGAAATAGTGTCGGCAAGCTCAAGCAAAAGCTCGATGTCGCCGTCCTCACCGTTGCCTGCAACGATTCTCTCAAGAATTTCAAGCATTCTCTTGGTGCCCTCACGGCAGGGAACGCATTTACCGCAGGATTCGTTCTGGGTAAAGTTCATAAAGAAACGGGCAACCTCAACCATACAGGTGTTGGAGTCCATAACAACAAGACCGCCGGAGCCGATCATCGCGCCAACCTTCTTCAAGGTGTCAAAGTCAAGGGGAAGATCAAGATGCTCCTTGGTAAGGCAAGCGCCCGAGGGACCGCCTATCTGAACTGCCTTGAACTCGCCGTCGCCTCTCATGCCGCCGCCGATATCAAAGATGATCTTTCGGAGGGTAGTTCCCATGGGAACCTCGATAAGACCGGTGTTCTTGATGTTGCCGGTAAGCGCAAACGCCTTGGTGCCGGGACTCTTTTCGGTTCCGATGCCGGTAAACCAATCGGCTCCCTTGGTGATTATCTGTGCAACGTTTGCATAGGTTTCAACGTTGTTTAAGCAGGTGGGCTTATCAAAAAGTCCCTGCTCAACGGTACGGGGAGGCTTAACTCTGGGGAAGCCTCTCTTACCCTCGATAGAAGCGGTAAGAGCACTGCCTTCGCCGCAAACGAATGCGCCCGCGCCGCGGTTTATATGCATTTTGAAATTAAAGCCTGTTCCGAGGATATTCTCGCCCATAAGGCCAAGCTCCTCTGCCTGCGCAATAGCATTCTGAAGTCTTTTAACCGCAAGAGGATATTCGGCACGAACATAGATATAGCCCTCCGATGCTCCGCAGGCTACTGCCGCAATAAGCATACCCTCGAGCATTCTGTGGGGGTCGCCCTCCATAATGCTTCGGTCCATAAATGCACCGGGGTCGCCCTCGTCACCGTTACATACAACGTATTTAACGGGCTCCTTCTGACGCTTTACCTGCTCCCACTTCTTTCCTGCGGGGAAGCCGCCGCCACCTCTGCCGCGAAGCTCTGCCTTTGAAATTTCCGAAACGATATCGTCCTGAGTCATTTCAAAAAGTGCCTTTTCAAAAGCCTCGTAGCCGCCGATTGCAACGTATTCTGCAATGGAATCTGCATTTATCTTACCGCAATGCTCCAAAACAACGCGGGTCTGCTGCTGATAGAAGGGAATTTCAGACTGTTCCTTGTAGATCTTGCCGTCTCTCTTATAAGCAAGTCTTTCAACGCACTCGCCGCCGACGATAGTCTTTTCAACTATCTCCTCGCAGTCGTCAACCTTTACCTTGGTGTAAAGCCAGCCCTGGGGCTCAATGCGGACAAGCGGACCCATTTCACAAAAGCCGTGGCAACCGCTCTTCTTCATACCAACCGAGGGGCTGTGGGGATCCTTCATAAGCTCAACGGAGGCGTTAATGCCCTTTTCCTCCATAAGGCTCTTCAATTTGTCGTAGATGTTAAGCGAGCCGCTCGCTACACAGCCTGTACCTGCGCAAACGATAATCTTCTTTTCTTCGGCCGCATAAGCCTTTTTCGCAGCTTCTCTGTATGCAATAAGCTCTTCTCTGTTTTTAAGCATTCTCGAGTTCCTCCTTGAGAGATTTTAAAAGTGCTACTGCCTTATCGGGAGTCATTTCGGGGTAAACCACGTCGTTAACCGTTAAAACGGGGGCAAGTCCGCAAGCGCCGAGGCACGAAACCGTTTCAAGGGTGAAATTAAGATCGTCGGTGGTTTTCTTTTTATCGGAAATGCCGAGCTCACTTCTTAACTTCTCAAGACTCGGTATTGCCTTTCTGACGTGGCAAGCGGTGCCGTCGCAGATCTTTATTACGTATTTGCCCTTGGGCTCAAGAGAGAAGTTCTCATAGAAGGTTGCGATGCTGTAAATGCGAGCCTCGCTTACCTTGAGCTGCTTTGCAAGATAGGGAAATACTTCTTCGGGAAGATAATGATATTCCTCCTGAATTTCCTGCAGAATGGAGATGATATTCTGCTCCTTGAAGCCGTTTTTCTCCAAAATCGCTTCAACCTTTGAAAAATCGATGTTAATCATAGTTTACTCCTTTATCTTTAAAACTTTTTGTTTTTACTTGTTTAAAACGTTTGCGGTAAAAAACTCCGAAACGCTCTCAGGTGTTACCGAAAAGACCTTGCCGTCAACCGTCACACTCACACCGAGCTGACAGTTTCCCGTGCAGAGGGTGCCGCCAAGCTCAATTTTGTCGTCAAGACCGTTATCTGAAATAAGGTCCTGCAATTTTTCAACGACCTCTCTTGCCCCTTTTATGTGGCATGAGCTGCCGATGCAAACCGTGATGTTCATAGCCTGTCACCTCAATCCACAACGTTTGTCCACGAAAGAAGCTCGTTTCTCGCCGCTTCCTTTTCGTAAACCGAGCGGGATGCCGCAACGAGAGGTATCCATTTTACAACGGCTTCCTTCGATGAGCTGCTCATTTTGCAATAAAGCTCGAGATATTCCTTTGCCAACGTGTTCTCACCGTTTAGCTTGAAAAGCAGATAGGTAAGCGCCGCATCGGCAAGCGGCTCGCCGCAGGTGGCTTTGCTCCAGCCGGTAACAAAGCTTTTGCCCTCTCCCGCTATCACCTTGCCAAATGAAAGGTTGCCGTGACATACAAGGCTTCTCATTTCCATTTTTTCAAGCATGCTGTGAAGGGCGTATTTCTTTTCTGCGTCAATTTTACAGCTTAAGATGTTCCGGCTCATCGTTTCACGCATACTGTCAAACGAGCTTCCGCTTTTTTTGTGAATTTCAAGCTGTACGGAAACAAAATACTCAAGCAGCTCCTGCTTTTTTTCGGGAGCTTCCGCCAGAATACGCTCAAAGGTTTTTCCTTTTACGAATTCGTAGGAAATTGCCCATTTGCCTTCCTCGCACGAAATGCCAAGAAGCGGCGGGACATTATCGAAAATCTCCTCTGCCCTTGCATAGCAAAGCGCTTCTTCAAGAACCTGCTTCTTTTTACAGCTCTTTGAGAAGGTCTTAATACAGCGATTTCCGTTTTTGAATATGATCTTGTTATTCATAACTGCAATAACACGGTCAATCTTCACTGTTTTTCGACCCCTCTTTCTCTTTTCG
>JAZRNU010000047.1:0-17466 GCA_045648325.1 Eubacteriales bacterium
CGAAGCGGCAGAAAACATTGCTCCCGTTTCCGAAAAGGTAGAAACCAAAAAAGAAAAGGCTCCCAAAGCTCCCAAAGCCCCCAAGGCTCCCAAGGAGAAAAAGGAAAAAGCCAAAAAAGAACCCAAGCCCTATAAGGACCCCTCAAAGTTTACCGTGTGGCTCAAGAGAAAAATAGATCTTGAAAAGAGAGCAGCACTTGAAGGTTATTTCTTCACAATGCCTCTTACCCTCGGTCTTTTAGTCTTCTTTGCATTCCCCCTTGGCCTCTCACTTGTTTTAAGCTTTACCGAGCTTGAAAAAATGGTTGGCTTCGAAATGCATTGGATCGGCTTTAAGAACTATGCCGACGTTCTTTTGAACGACGTTCGATTCACAACTGCTCTTGGAGAGATATTCTCCGATACCTTTATTAAAATTCCTCTTGTAATTGTTTTCTCGCTTCTTCTTGCGATAATTATAAGCAGAAATATAAAGGCAAAGGGATTCTTCCGAGTAGTATTCTTCCTTCCCTTCATTTTGGGAACAGGATACGTTTTGGAGCAGCTCTTCTCACTCGGCGTTGTGTCTCAGGCTCTTTCGCTTGACTCATCTTCGCTCATTCCTCCCTCGGTTATCGCATACCTCGGCGGTGACTTTACCGCAATGGTAAACTCCTTCCTTGAGATAATCGTTTCGGTTCTCTGGTCCTGCAGCGTTCAGATACTTATGTTCCTCTCGGGACTTCAGAGCATTTCACCTTCGCTTTACGAGTCTGCCGGTGTTGACGGCGCTACTGAATGGGAAAAATTCTGGAAGATTACTCTTCCCATGATAATGCCCATCATGGTTGTTAACATCATCTATTCTATCTGCGACTCCTTCGTTAACGTTGAGAACGACGTTCTTAAGCTCATTAAGGACCTCACCTACGGCGCAGGCGCACAGATGAATCAGGCAGCCGCAATTTCTTGGATCTACACACTTATTATAATGGCATTCGTTGGCATTGTCTTCCTCTTCCTCGGAAGAAGCTACGGATCCGATACTACGAAAGGAGCAGATGAACGTGCAATCAGAAAAGCTAAAAAGCGCCGCTACAATTGGTAAGCTCTTTAAACGCGAGCCCAAGCCCAAAAAGCCCCGCATGACAAAGGAAGAGTTCGTGCAGACCTTTAAGCGTAAGGCAAAGCAGCCTCAGTTCTGGGGTTCGATCGGCCTTAATATGGGAATGTATATTCTCCTTATCGGTATTGCCTTCATTTTCCTTTACCCCTTTATCTTCATGATAATCACCTCCTTGAAATCCAACTCCGACCTTATTGACCCCACCATCGGTTGGATTCCCAAGAACCTCCACTGGGCAAACTATGCAATGGCATTCAAGCTCATGAACTTTACCGGATATATCGGTAACTCTGTGCTTATCACCGTAGTTTGCACACTCGGACATCTTATTTCCTGCACATTCGTTGGATACGGCCTTGCAAGATTTAAGTTCAGAGGCAGAGGACTTCTTTTCTTCCTCGTTATTCTTACAATCATTGTTCCTATCCAGACCACCATCACCCCCAGCTACATCATGTTTGCTAACATCAAGTGGCTCGATACCTTCCTCCCCACCTTTGTTCCCTCCTTCCTCGGACTCGGACTCAAGGGCGGACTCTTCATCTTCCTTGCAAGAAACTTCCTTTTAGGTCTTCCCAAGGAAATGGAGGAAGCTGCGAGAATCGACGGCTGCTCATTCCTCGGAACCTTCTTCAGAATAGTTGTTCCGATAGTAAGACCGCTCCTCCTTGTTATACTCGTTCTTTCGATAGTATGGCATTGGAACGATTACTATGAGCCCTCCCTCTACTTCAAGCAGACCATGCAGCCTCTTTCTACCGGTATCAAGGAGCTTATCACTCTTTCGAAGCTCACTCCCGAAGAGATGGAGCAACGCCTTGGCCGTCCCGTAACCGACGATGATATCGTTAACACCGCAACGGTTATGGCAGGTAGCTTTATCACTCTTACTCCCCTTATCGTAATGTTTATGTTCTTGCAGAAGCAGTTCGTTCAGTCTGTTGAAAGAACCGGTCTTGTAGAATAATCAAAACGCTATTCCGCCGACAGCTTTAAGGTTGTCGGCGGAATATAAAAGCAAAATAGAAAGAACGGTGTAAAAATGATTATAGACGCACACGCACACATCGGCGAGATAAAGGATTTTCTTTGCTTTGACCCGTCGATTGAAAATCTCATAAAGAGAATGGACGAGCTCAAGATCGACGTTGTTATCAATGCCGACTATTACGGCCTTGATGTGCCCGATTTTGATCGCGGCGCAGAGGTAAGCATTAACCTTTACAACAAGTCGAACAAGAGAATCGTAAACTATTTCAACTACAATCCCAAGTACATTGAAAAGTGCCTTGAGGTTATTGAGAAATATCACGATCACCCCGCTTTCGTTGGCATAAAGATTCACCCCTCTATGCATCACATCTTCGCGGATGACGAGAGCTACCGTCCCGTTTGGGAGATCGCAAAGAAATACGGTCTTCCCATTATGTCGCACACCTGGGCGCTTTCCGATTACAACCCCCGTCAGAAATTTGCAGTTCCCGGACTTTTTGAGAAATACATCAAGGAGTATCCCGAGGTTGATTTCATCTTCGGTCATTCGGGCGGCAGAACCGAGGGCGTAAGAGAGGCAGCAGCCATTGCGGCAAAATATGCAAACGCATATCTTGACATCGCAGGCGACCCGTTTGAATACGGCGTTGTTGATTACCTTGTAAAGAACGGCGGCGAAGACAAGGTCCTTTACGGAACCGACGTTTTCTGGTTCGATTTCTCTGCACAGCTCGGTATGGTGCTCGGCGCCAACATTTCCGACGAGGCAAAGGAAAAGGTGTTCAGAACAAACGCTCTTAAGGTATTTAAGAAGCTTGCATAACAAATAAAAAAGTCGGCAAATTGCCGACTTTTTGTTTTATAAAAAATCCCGCTTTTAAAGCGGGATTTTTAATTTGTTAAGCCTTTTTCCTTGAGGTAATAAAGCTTACGAAATAGGAAACCAAAATTGCCAGAATCGGCAAGGTGGGAGCGGCCGTTAAGAAGAAGCTATCGTAGGGTGCAAAGACAAAGGCGCAAAGAGCTGCTGAGGCAGCCTGTATCGGAGAAATTATTGCAAGCTGCAGGGCAAGAGGCCTTTTGTTTATGAAAAACCACACCACTATTGTGATAACGGTAGCCAAAACAGCGCCTGCGACGGCAAACGTCGCCAACGCCTCGTTGACGGTGGGCTTTTCGGGTAAAACGGTTATAAATCTTATAACTGTTCCTGCAAGCGAAGCGGCAGACAGCGCCGAAAAGACGATTATCGAAAGGGCACCCGGCTTTCTTTGAAGCTTGAATTCATATCCGTAAATGCCGCGGTAAAGGAGTAACTGAATAAGCGATATTAAAAGATAAAATACCGATGTTATTAACAGCACACCCAAAATGGAGGATATCAAAAAGTTGCCGGCCTCTGCCCAGAATTCGGGAGAACCTAAAAATCCCGTTACCGCGTTATCGCTTATGTGAAGAGAAGATGCATAAAACGCCCAATAAGTTGTGGAGGCCACGTTGAAAAGCGACGCGATAATATAAACCCACTCGGTTTTTCTGCTTTTTTGCATCGCGGCGAGAAAAACGGGAGCAAAGAAGGAACCGCCTGCGCCGCCAATAAGCATTAAAAGGAGAGTCAGGAAAAATGCAGGAAGCGCTGCGATCAGGCTGAATTTTTTGAGTATGAAGATAGACAATCCGACGTATAAGGGGAAAGCAGTCCATGCAATAAGGGAAATTACCGTTACGGCTGTTGCCGCACCTTTTTTGTTTTTAGAGTTCATAAAATCACTTCTTTCATTTTTTATTGTATTTTCATTATAACAAAAAGCAAAATTTTTGTCAAACCGGTGAAATTTAAGAAAATCGGCAAAAACGGGCAGTTATAAGCGCTGTGTATGGGTAAAAACGGTTAAAATCAACCGCAAACAGACCGATTTTGCGCTTGATTTTTTAAAACCGGAACGAAAACGCATTTTTAATTAAAAAAATCTCGATTGTTATTTAATTAACAATCTTTTTTAAAAATATCCATATTTTGAGGTTTTTTCTTGACAAACTGCAATCAATCGTTTATAATTTAACCATAAAACAAAAATAAAAACGGAAAGGACCGATTTTTATGAAAAAAGCCATTGCAATTTTCTTTGCAATAATTATGGTTATCTCCTCTCTTTCGCTTCTTTCGGCGTGCGGCGGCGAGAAAATCACCGTTGAGGAAGGCCCTTTGGGCAAATACAGCCCCACTCTCACGGTAAGCTACGCAAGACCCTACTATGCCACCGACGAGTCAATTCTTGCAAAGGTGGGCTGGAGCCTTACCGAAAACGGCTGGTTTGACCTTGTTAAGGAGCATCTCGGCGTTAAAATAAGAGTTGAGTGGTATCTTAACGATTACGCACTTTATGCTGAAAAACTCAATAACGCAATACTCGAGGGCTCTATTCCCGATATTCTCGACGTTTCGGCGGGTGAGGGCGCATACAGCTCAATTCAGGCGCTTCATGCAAACGATATAATCGCCGCTCTTGACGACGTTATGGCAAACTATATGTCTGACGATACAAGGGCGCTTTACGAGCTTGCAGGCCCCGAGGTATTTTATCCTGCCACCTTCGATGGCAAGACCTACGCCATCTGTCAGGTTGCATCGGGCGAGGGCACTGCAAAGACCTTTTACTATATCCGTCAGGACTGGCTCGATAACCTGAACCTGAAAGCTCCCTCAAACTACACCGAGCTTGAAGAGGTAATTGAGGCGTTTGCAAACAAGGACCCCGACGGCGACGGCGAGAAAAACACCTTTGGTATGACGGTAAACTCCATTCAGTCAACCGAGCTTGACGCCTATTTCAACGGATACGGCGCTTATCCCAATATCTGGATTGAGGGCGAGGACGGCTCTCTTTATTACGGAAGCATCGGCGCTGAAATGAAAAAGCCCCTTGAGCGTCTTTCTCACATGATAAAATCGGGCTGGGTGGATTATGCTCCCGTTTCGGGCGCAAACGTTGCAGGTGACTTTATGACGGGCAAAACAGGCATCGTTATAGGTCAGACAAACTCAATTCTCACCCTTACAAACCTTTATAAGAGAAATCCCGATGCAAAAATCACCGCAATCCCCGCCTTTACCGAGGAAGGCGAAATCGCCGCGGTTACCGCAGGCACAAACGCATACAGATATTACGTTGCAAGCAAGGATTTCAAATATCCCGAGGTCCTTATCAAGCTTAACAACTTTATGCTTTATATGACCGATCTTGCATCAAGCGATTTGGAGCTTTACAACACCTATTTCACGGTGGAGGACGGCTCTGCCCACCTTTACAACTACGCGCCCGTGGTTCAGGAGGATTACCCCTCGAGAAACTACAATAACGCCGTGCTTGTGGGTGAGGCACTTCAGTCAGACAACAGAGATATGCTTGAAACCCAGCTTCAGCTTATGCTTTACGATTGGGTTAAGGAGTTTGAGGAAAACGGCAGAGAAAGCTACCGCGGCTACGCCCTTCTTTACGGCGTGGGCGGCGTTCAGCAGTTGCAGGGCCTTTTCTTTGAAAACGATTTATACGTGCAAAACAAGTTCGTTTCGGTGCCCACCGCAACGATGGCAAGCCATCAGGTAGAGCTTGACTCACTTGAAATAGGCGCACTCGGACAGATACTAACAGGCGAGCAACCCCTTGATTATTTCGACGTCTTTACAGGCGAGTGGAAGAATCTTGGCGGCACGCAGGTAACAAATGAAGTAAACGAGTGGTATAGGAATATTTCGAAATAATAGTAAAACCCTCTGCTTTGGCAGAGGGTTTGTTTTATAGCGGTTTAGGCATCTATATGGAAAGACAGTACCTTGTCGTAAACAACGGAAACCTTAAGCGTCTTTCCGTTTGAAAGCTTATAGAGAAAGATGTGTATGCCGCTGCCTATATCTGTGTAGGGCTTGCCAAGAAACTCTATCATTTTTGAGTAAGACATACCTTCATAGAGCGTATTGAGCGCTTCCTCCTCGTCGGGCCAGTCGGTGCGGTTGGGATCAAGCTCATAGAGGTGGTTTCTGTCAGCAATCTCATCCTCGGGTATCATATAAATTAACGATGAGGCAATCGAAAAATCTAAATTATAGTAATATCTTGTTACCGTTTTACCGTTTTTAAGCGCATATACAAGAGTGAGCCTGTATTGGCTGTCGCTTTCGGGAATAAATCGGGAGTTTACCGTTATTGCAAACCGATGCACGTCTGAGATCTTTAAAATATCTTCCTCGGAGCAGACGGTAAAGCTCGCATTTATTCCGCCTCCTAACTCTACGGAGACACGCAGAACCTCGGAAACCGACGGGATGTAAGAGGAATAGCCGAAGCAACCGAAAATCATTGTAAAGATGAGCGCAAAGGCGATTAGAAGGGTAATGACGGGGGCCCGGCAGCATTTCCATATCTTACGAAGCGACGCTCTGCAAAGACCGTAAAGCAGAAAATAGAGAACGAAAAACGCCAAAGCAAAGATCAGCATATCCAAATAAAGATTTTCAACCGTAAAGAGCAGGCTTGAAGCAATCGCTGTTGAAGTGATTGCCGAAAAGGCTATTGAAAGCGGCTTGCAGGCGTTTGGCTTTTCGGCAATCTCTGCTTTTCTTTTGCAAAATGCAAAATAGGCTAAGACCGCGGCAAGCACTCCGAAAAGGAAAACCAAGATAATCGGTAAAACGGGAACGGAATATCTTGAAAGAGGCGTTTCTGTCGGCGGATAGTTTGAAGCAAGCTTGTCGCCGGGGGCGATGGGGGCAGAGGGCATTTCTATAACGCTTTTGTGATATGAAAATTCGGCAAAAGTGCGGAAAGTCTCCCAAAATACCGTTAAGATCGAATAGGTCCATGTAGTGTTTAATATTTTTGGGCATCTGTAATAGAAGATAGTGGAGAAAGATGTGCCTAAATACTTCTCGGAATAGGCACCGTTGAGGAAAGCCTCGGTTATATTTCCAACGGTAAATAAAACCGCTAAAACGGAAAGCACCCAAAAAAGATTAAAGGTAAAAAACTCGGTTTTGCGTCCTATGAGGGCGGCAATCAGCGCCGCCGCGGAAAAGACGGCAAACACGGTAAGGATCATTATTCCCGTTATTATAAGGCTGTTTCTGATTATAAAAAAGCTATCGGGACGAACTTGGATAAAGTTGCTTGCAACGGTAGCGCCCATTGCGATTATTATCGGTACGAAAAGGGAAAGAATACCGTAAATAAAGCGGCTGATAAAAAGAGAGGAGCGCGTGGAGCCCGTTAAAAGCATTGCGGTCTGGTGCTTTTTGTTAAAAAGAAAGTTAAAGCAGCCAAATGCCGAGATTACCGCTAAAACGATAAGAAGAAACGGGAACTTTTCTGCACCGTTGTAAAGCGAAAACGGGCCGTCAAGAACGAGATCGTAACCTACGTCGGAAAAATCATAGAGAGGCATAGAGTTGTTGACGGGTATTGCAAGAATTAAAAGAATAAGATTCAAAAGCGGTATCCACCAAAGGGTTTTAAGCGTTTCCGGAAGATTTGAAAAGGTGGCTTTTTTATGAAAAAATGTTGCAGATTTCATTTTTGTTCTCCTCCGTTTCATATTTGAAAATTTCACTTAAGGTAAGAGGTGAGATCTCGAAATGCTTTATCTCGGCGTGAGCCGAAAGAGCTTTTTCAATGTTTTCGCGGCTTTCGTTGCTGTCAAATGAAATAACGTTGCCCATAACGGTTAAATTTTTGCAATTTATACCGAGAGTATAATTTTTGTCCGGTGCAGAGGAAAATCCCACGGTGTAACGGGAAACGGAGCTTTTAATAAGCTCGGTTTCGCTGTTTAAAAGCAGACGCTTGCCGCTTAAAACGCCAACAGTATCGCATATTCTCTCAACCTCGTAAAGATCGTGCGAGGAAACGATAACGGTGCCACCCGTTTCTATAACGTATTCGTTTAAAAGGTCCCTTACGGTAATTCGCGAGGCAGGATCAATTCCGTCGAAAATTTCATCAAGTAAGAGATATTTTGCCATTGATGAAAGGGCAAGAATCAAGGCGGCCTTGCGTTTAAGTCCCTTTGAAAGCTCGGAGATGCGATTGCTTGGGTTAATTGAGAAAACAGAGGTGAGCTTGTCAAAAACCTTATCGTTCCAGCCGGGATAGGCGTTCTTATAAAAGGCTCTCATTCTGTTTAAGGTTGAATGAGGGATAAAATATGGGTCGTCGGTTACGTAAAAGCAGCTTTGCTTAAAATAGGGATTGTCAAAGACGGGCTGTTCATCTTCGCCGCACGATACCGTTACCTCGCCGCTGTCGGCGCTGTAAAGGCCCGAAATAATGTTAAGAAGGGTCGTTTTACCGGCGCCGTTTAAACCAATGAGTCCGTAGATGGTGCCATCGTTTACGGTAAGCTCGATCTTGTCCAAAACCAAGCTCTTGCCAAACGATTTTGAAACAGAATTAACCTTAATCATTATTATTCTCCTTTCGGGCGGATTTTACCGCATTTATTATTTCTTCCTCTGTCATTCCTGCCGCCAGCGCCGCCGACACAGCCGATAAAATATCGGTTTTTGCCTTTTCAATAACGGCGGGATTTCGGTAGGCGGTGGAGGAAACGTAGCTGCCGCTTCCCAAAACGGTGATGATTACTCCGTCCCTTTCAAGCTCTGCGAAAACTTTTTTCACAGTGTTGACGTTTAAGTGAAGCTCCGAGGACAAAACACGCAATGAGGGAAGCTTATCGTTTTCCTTCAAAACGCCTTCGGAAACGAGTGCCAAAATCTGACGCTTTATCTGCTCGTAGATGGGTGTTTTTGAGGTGTGGTCAATTACAAACACTGTTGTTTCCTCCTTTCAAAGTGTGCTATCTGAACTATTACAGTTGCAGTATAACACAAAAATATCAGGCTGTCAACAGCTTTTTTGAAAAAAATAAAAACGGGCAGAATTTTTCTGCCCGTTTTTGTAAGAGTCTATCTCTTTTATTCTTCGTTTTTGTAGATTTCCTTGAAGTATTTGTAGGTGTCAACCTTTAATTCGCCGCAGGCTGCCTCGTCGCAGGCAATAATTCCGTCTGCGTGAAGCTGCAATGCGCTTATGGTCCAGGCGTGGTTTACGCCGCCCTCAACGCAGTGACGGAGAGCGCGTGCCTTGTTGTGGCCGTTGATTACAAGCAATACCTGCTTTGCATCGCAAACGGTGCCAACGCCAACCGAAAGTGCGGTTTTCGGAACCTTGTTAACGTCGTTTCCGAAGAAACGGGAGTTAACGATAAGGGTGTCCTCGGTTAAAGCGCGAATGCCGGTTCTTGAGGTTAACGAGGTAAAGGGCTCGTTGAAGGCGATATGTCCGTCAACGCCGCAGCCGCCGAGGAAAAGGTCAATACCGCCGTAAGAAGCGATCTTATCCTCATAGCGCTTGCATTCTGCCTCTAAATCCTCTGCCATACCGTTTAAAATGTTAACGTTTTCTGCGGGGATATCAATATGGTTAAAGAGGTTATCGTGCATAAAATACCAATAGCTCTGGTCGTGATCTCTGTCAAGACCAACGTACTCGTCCATATTAAAGGTAACAACGTTTTTGAATGATACCTCGCCTGCCTTATTCATTCTGATAAGCTCCTTGTAGGTTCCGAGGGGAGTGGAGCCGGTGGGCAAGCCAAGCACAAAGGGACGGTCCTCCTTGTGGGAGTTGATGGCGTTTGCAATATGCTTTGCCGTCCACTTGCTCATTGCTTCGTAATTGTCTTTGGTAATCAGTTTCATAAAGTTAATCCTCTTTTCTGATAATTATATTGTTAATTGATTTTACTATACAATCGGCGGGAATAACGCCACGGAGTGATGTCAATGGGTAAACCGAGGTGTTTTTGCCGATAACTGTACCGGGATTTAATACGCAGCCCGAGCCGACGTCGGCACAGTCTGCCAAAAAGGCACCGACCTTTTTAAGATCCGTCCGGTAATCGGTGGTGCCATGAATAACAACGGGCTTTTTGTCGGCCTTCAGGTTGGAGCATATTGCCCCTGCGCCAAGGTGGGCAAAATTGCCAACTACCGAATCGCCAACGTAGTTGTAATGCGGAGCCTGCACGTTATTTAATAAAATGCAGTTTTTGAATTCCGAGGAGTTACCGAGCACGCAATTTTCGCCCGTGATCACGCTTCCTCTTATAAAAGCGCCGGGACGCAGCTCGCTTCCCGAGCCGATAACGGCAGGACCTTCGATGGTTGCGGTGGGATAAATTTTAACGTTTTTGCCAATAAGCACGTTGTCGGAATATTTTGTGTATCCTTCGATGCCCTTTTCAACGAGCGAAAGAATATACTCCTTTATTTTCGGAAGCATTTCCCATGGGTATTCAAACGACGCAAAAAGCGGGGCTATATATTCGGTTTTGCAACTAAAAAGCTCGCTTATTTTAACCTGCTTATTCACTCAAATGCCCTCTTTCAATTACTGCGGCTGCCACCGTTTCGATATATTCGTCGCAAAGCTCGGGTGTTTTTGCTTCAACCATTATCCTGATTACAGGCTCTGTGCCGCTTTGACGAAGAAGAACTCTGCCGTTTCCGTCAATAAGCTCTTCAACCTCTTTTTTTGCGGCTAAAACCGCCTCGTCTGTCAAAACCGCCGCCTTATCCTTAACGCGGAGGTTTTTCGTTTTTTGCGGATAGAGAACAACCGGCTCTGCCAGCTTTGCAAGGCTTTGCTTTGAATCGCAAATCTCCTCGGCAAGCATAATTGCGGTTAAAATACCGTCGCCGGTGGTGGCGTATTTTTTAAGTATAATATGGCCTGACTGCTCGCCGCCCAAAGAATAATCGTTTTTCTGCATACATTCGTAAACGAATCTGTCGCCAACGGCGGTTTGCTCGCATTTGATTCCAATTGATTTAAGCGAAGAAAAAAGACCGCTGTTTGACATTATCGTTGCAACAACCGTGTTGGAGTTTAGCATTCCTCTGCTCTTTAAGCGCTTTGCCAAAATATACATAATGGCGTCGCCGTCAATAACGGTTCCTTTTTCGTCTACTGCAATACATCTGTCGGCGTCGCCGTCAAAGGCAAAACCAAGGTCAAGATGCTTTTCCTTTACAAGCCTGCAAAGCTTATCAATATGAGTTGAGCCGCAATCCTTGTTTACGTTAAGCCCGTCCGGCTCAACGCCTATAACGTAGGTCTGGGCGCCAAGTGCACTGAAAACGCTTTTTGCAATCATCCACGATGCGCCGTTTGCGCAGTCAAGACCTATCCTTAAATTTTTATAGGAGTTTGATGCCAAAGAAATCAAATAACCGAGATATCTGTTTCTTCCGGATACGTAATCGACAATACAGCCGATTTTTTCATTTGTTGCCAAAGGAAGGTCGTCGCCGAGCACGCCGAGCGAATCGAGATCGGAGTCAATATATGCCTCTATGAGAGCTGTGGTTTCATCGTCAAGCTTTTCGCCGTAGCGGTTGATGACCTTGATGCCGTTGTCGTAAAACGGGTTGTGTGAGGCGGTAATCATAATGCCGCAATCAAACTCGTCCTGACGGGTAACGTAGGAAACACTTGGGGTTGTGGTAACGTGGAGCATATATGCGTCTGCACCCGAGGCGGTAATGCCCGCCGCAATGGAATATTCGAGCATATAGCTTGAACGTCTGGTATCTTTGCCGATTACTATGCGGGGACGGTAACCGGGCTTATCGCAGCCTGAAAGAGAGGAGGAAAAATACCAGCCCAAAAATCTGCCCACCTTATATGCTTGAAGCGAGGTGAGGCTTACGTTTGCTTCGCCTCTGAAGCCGTCGGTGCCGAAATATTTAAGACCTTTTTTCTCTTTTGCGTTTTTTAACTTAACTTCGATTTTATCGCACAAAAGCTCGTCGGTGGTAATTGAAAAGAGCTCGCAAAGGCACAACACCTTGTCGATTTGCGGCAAAGCCTGATTCATTTCCCATTTTGAGACCGATTGACGGGAAACACAGAGCTTTTCTGCAAGCTCCTCCTGAGAAAGTCCTGCTCCAAAACGGAGTTTTGCGATTTTTTCTCCAAGAGTCATTTATAAACCTTCTTTCATATTGTAAAATAATGTTTACTTATAATATTTTATCAGAAATAAATTGATATATCAACCAACTTCAATATAAATTTTTGCAACCAACGGTTGCGAGAATTTAAGATTGAAAGGCGGTTCATATTAAATAATATGATGGGTAAAAAATATTTAGATTACAATATGCTCGGATTTATGTAAATTACTGTTAAAATAATTATACTACTTTTTGCTGCGTTAGTCAAACAAAACCCCTCCCAAAATCCGTATGAATTCCGGGAGGGTAGGATTTTAAAGCGGTTTATTTGGAAATAAGGCTTTCGCCGGTCATCACCGAGGGCTTGTCGATAGAAAGAATTTCAAGCACGGTGGGAGCGATGTCGGCAAGTCTGCCGTTTTCCTTCAAGCTGCAGGGATAGCCCACAACGGTGAAGGGAACGATGTTGGTGGTGTGAGCGGTAAAGGGAGAGGAGCCGTCTGCTTCAAGCATCTTTTCGGCGTTGCCGTGGTCGGCGGTGATTACCATAATACCGTCAACCGACTTGACTGCCTCGTAAACCTTCTGTACACACTCGTCAACAGCCGAAACTGCCTTTTCGGCAGCCTCGTAAACGCCGGTGTGACCAACCATATCGCAGTTTGCAAAGTTGATAACAATGAAATCGTAGCTTCTTGCGGTGATCTTCTCACAAACGATATCGCAAACCTCGTAAGCGCTCATTTCGGGCTTCAAGTCGTAGGTTGCAACGTCGGGAGAGTCGATAAGAATTCTATCCTCTCCGCTGTAAATGGTTTCAACGCCGCCGTTTAAGAAGAAGGTAACGTGAGCGTATTTGGTGTACTCTGCAATACGGAGCTGTGAAAGACCGTGCTGGCTGACGATTGCGCCCAAAGGCAAATCAAGCGACTGGGGCTTGTAAGCAACCTCAACGCCGGGCATAGTAGCATCGTACTGAGTCATGCAAACGTAGTAAAGGTCAAGAAGCTCGGGTCTTTCAAATCCGTCGAAGCGGGGATCAACGAAGGCGCGGGTGATCTCTCTTGCGCGGTCGGGACGGAAGTTAAAGAAGATAACCGAGTCGCCGTTTTTAACGGTTGCGTTTTCCTCACAAACGGTGGGAACTATAAATTCGTCGGTAATATCGTTTTTGTAGCTTTCAGCGCAAACGTCTGCGGCGGCAGCCTTGATGCCATTGCCGAATACCATTGCGTCGTAAACTCTCTTAACGCGCTCGTAGCGGAGCTCGCGGTCCATTGCGTAATATCTGCCCGAAATGGTGGCAATTTTGCCAATACCCTTTTCGTCAATGGTTTTTAAGAGGTCGGCAACGTAGGATTCGCCCGAGGTGGGGGGAACGTCGCGTCCGTCCATAAAGCAGTGGATGTAAACCTTTTCAAGGCCCTGCTTTTTGGCAAAGTCAAGAAGGCCGTAAAGATGAGTGATGTGAGAATGAACGCCGCCGTCGGACAAAAGTCCCATAACGTGGAGGGCGGAGTTGTTCTTCTTGCAATTTTCCGAAGCGCCTAAAAATGCGGGGTTCTCAAAGAAGTCGCCGTCATTGATAGACTTTGAAATTCTTGTGAGCTCCTGATAAACTATTCTGCCTGCACCGATGTTGGTGTGGCCTACCTCACTGTTGCCCATCTGACCCTCGGGAAGACCTACGTCCATGCCCGAAGCGTGAATCTGGGTGGTGGGGTAGCTTTTGAAAATCTTTTCAAGATTGGGGGTGGTTTTTTCGTTTATGGCGTTGCCCTTGCCTTCGGGCGCAATGCCGAAGCCGTCGAGGATTGTGAGAACCAAAGGTCTTTTCATCTTATCTTTTAAATCCTTTCAGTTTCTTGTGGTTAATTATTTGGCTGCCGCGCCTACGATAACGGAGAAGTCTGCGCTCTTTAAGGAAGCGCCGCCGATAAGGCCGCCGTCAACGTTGGGCTTTTCAAGAAGCTCTGCAGCGTTCTTTGCGTTCATAGAGCCGCCGTACTGGATAATTACCTTGTTTGCAACTGCCTTGCCGTAGAGAGAAGCAATGCAGGAGCGGATAACGCCGCAAGCCTCGTCAGCCTGATCGCTTGTAGCGGTCTTGCCGGTGCCGATTGCCCAAACGGGCTCGTATGCAACGATGATGCCCTTTGCTTCATCTGCCGAAATGCCCTTGAATGCAATTTTGATCTGACGGCGAAGCACCTCTGCGGTGATGTCGTCCTCTCTCTCGGAGAGAAGCTCGCCAACGCAAACGATGGGCTTTAAGCCTGCAGCCAAAGCGGCTTTGATTTTGAGGTTAACGGTTTCGTCGGTCTCATTGAAATACTGACGTCTTTCGGAGTGGCCGATGATTACGTATTCAACACCGAGGTTAACAAGCATATCTGCCGATACCTCGCCGGTGAATGCGCCGGATTTTTCAAAGTGAAGGTTCTGTGCGCCGATTTTGATGTTGGTGCGCTTTGCTGCCTTAACTGCAGCAGCAAGATCGGTGAAGGGAACGCAAGCGATAACGGTGCATTTTGCGCCCTTAACGAGGGGAGCAAGCTCCTTTAAAAAGCTTTCCGCCTCAGAAGCGGTTTTATTCATTTTCCAGTTTCCTGCAATAACGGTTTTTCTCATTATTATACTACCTTTCTGTCTTTACAAGGTTGTTGCTTGCCTTTTTTAAGACAAGCAACAACAGCTGTTTTAAAATCTTATTTGTCGTTTAAGCAAGCGATGCCGGGAAGCTCAAGACCCTCGAGGAATTCGAGAGATGCGCCGCCGCCGGTGGAGATGTGAGTCATCTTCTCTGCAAAGCCGAGCTTCTGAACTGCTGCTGCAGAGTCGCCGCCGCCGATGATGGAGATGGAGCCGCGTTCAGCAACTGCCTTTGCAACTGGGATGGTACCGTTTGCAAAGTTTGCCCACTCGCTAACGCCCATGGGACCGTTCCATACAACGGTGCCTGCGCCGAGAATTGCATTGGAGAAAAGCTCTGCGGTCTTGGGACCGATGTCAAGACCCATCCAGCCGTCGGGAATCTCGTCGGAGTTGATTACCTGGAATTCAGCGTTTTCGTTGTATTCGGTTGCAACAACGTTGTCAACGGGAATAAGGAAGTTTACGCCCTTTGCCTTTGCCTTGTCCATAAGATCCTTTGCAAGCTCGATCTTATCTTCCTCGCAAAGAGAGGTACCGATGTTGTGTCCGAGAGATTTGAGGAAGGTGTAAGCCATGCCGCCGCCAACGATAAGGGTGTCAACCTTCTCAAGAAGGTTGGTGATAACGCCGATCTTATCGCTTACCTTTGCGCCGCCCAAAATTGCAACGAAGGGACGCTTGGGATCGTTAAGAGCATCGCCCATGATCTTGATTTCCTTCTGAATGAGGTAGCCGCAAACAGCGGGGAGATAATCTGCAACACCTGCGGTAGAGGAGTGTGCTCTGTGTGCGGTGCCGAATGCATCGTTAACGTAGATCTCTGCAAGAGATGCCAAAGCCTTTGAAAATTCGGGACCGTTCTTTTCTTCTTCCTTGTGGAAACGAACGTTTTCAATAAGCATAACGTCGCCGTCTTTAAGAGCGGCAGCCTTTGCCTGTGCGTCCTCGCCGATTACGTCGTTAGCAAGAACAACCTCTTTGCCAAGAAGCTCGGAAAGACGTGCTGCAACGGGAGCGAGAGAATACTTCATATTGAACTCGCCCTTCGGTCTGCCCATGTGAGAGCAGAGAATGAGCTTTGCGCCGTTGTCTGCAAGATATTTGATGGTGGGAAGTGCCTCAACGATTCTCTTGTCGTCGGTGATAACGCCGTCCTTAAGCGGAACGTTGAAATCGCAGCGTGCAAGAACCTTTTTGCCCTTAACTTCAATGTCTTCTACTGTTTTCTTGTTGTAATTCATTGTTAATACTCCTTTTTATATACCTTATTTAAAATAATTACCAATCAAACTGTGTGAGATTGCCCTTATCCTCAAGCCCCTCGTAATCGCGCTGGCGGAGTGCCTCGTAAAGCACTATTGCAACGGAATTTGAAAGGTTTAAGCTCCGAAGGGCGTTTCTCATGGGAATTCGCAAGGTGCTTTCGGGATTATCCTTTAAAAGCTCCTCGGGAAGTCCCTTTGTTTCCTTGCCGAAGATTATGTAAAAATCATCGGGATAAGAAATCTCGGAGTGGGTTTTTCTTCCCTTTGTTGAAAGGAAGAAGCGCGGCTTGTCCTTGGTTTTTTCAAGAAAATCGGAAAGCGACTCGTAATAGGTTATATCGAGCTTGTCCCAATAATCAAGACCTGCCCGCTTTAATTTTTTATCGTCTATCTCAAAGCCCATGGGCTTCACGAGATGAAGTCTTGCGCCGGTGCAGGCGCAGCTTCTTGCGATATTGCCCGTGTTTTGCGGGATCTCGGGCTCAACCAAAACGATGTTTATCATCAGAATGCAATCTTTTCTTCAATGTAAGCCTTAAGCTCGGAAACGGGAATTCTTACCTGCTCCATGCTGTCGCGGTCACGAACGGTAACTGCGCCGTCGGTTTCGGTATCGAAGTCAACGGTGATGCAGAAGGGGGTACCGATCTCGTCCTGACGGCGATAACGCTTGCCTATTGAGCCTGCCTCGTCGTATTCGATGTTGAAATATTTTGAAAGGTCTGCATAAATTGCCTCTGCCTGCTCGGAAAGCTTTTTGGAAAGGGGCAAAACTGCTGCCTTAACGGGTGCAAGTGCGGGATTGAAGCGCAAAACGGTTCTTACGTCGTTCTTTTCTGCGTCGATGACCTCTTCGTCGTAAGCGTCGCACAAAACTGCCAAAACGCTTCTCTCAACACCCAAAGAGGGCTCGATAACGTAGGGAACGTAGCGCTCGTTGGTTTCGGGGTCGAAATAGGTCATATCCTTGCCCGAGTGGTTTTGATGCTGGGTAAGGTCGTAGTCGGTTCTGTCGGCAACGCCCCAGAGCTCGCCCCAGCCAAACGGGAATAAGAACTCAAAGTCGGTGGTAGCCTTGGAGTAGAAGCAAAGCTCGTCCTTATCGTGGTCGCGAAGGCGTAAATTCTCCTCCTTAAGACCGATAGCAAGGAGCCAATCGCGGCAGAAGCCTCTCCAGTAATCGAACCACTCAAGGTCGGTGCCGGGCTTGCAGAAGAATTCAAGCTCCATCTGCTCAAACTCACGAACGCGGAAGATGAAGTTTCCGGGAGTGATCTCGTTTCTGAAGGATTTACCGATCTGTGCAACGCCAAAAGGTACCTTGCGGCGCGTGGTTCTCTGAATGTTCTTGAAGTTGACGAAAATACCCTGTGCGGTCTCGGGGCGGAGGTAGACCTCGCTTGCCGAGTCCTCGGTAACACCGATGAAGGTCTTGA
>JAZRNU010000048.1:0-6234 GCA_045648325.1 Eubacteriales bacterium
CTTCTTGAATATATTGAAAACGGCGATATAACCTTAATTGCATCAACAACCGAAAATCCGTATTTTTACGTTTACAATGCAATTCTTTCAAGACTTACTGTGTTTGAATTCAAGCCTATAACTTCTTCGGAGATTGCAAAAGCAATAAAACGTGCAATTTCGCTATATGAAGATGAGGAAAAGGTAAAAGTTGAAATTTCTGATGAAGACGTTGAATATATTGCGTTTTCCGCAGGCGGTGACGTTCGCAAGGCGTTAAATGCAGTTGAGCTTTCACTGCTTACTGCAACTGTAAATGACAAAACCTTAACAGTTAACAGCGATACTGTAAAGACAGTTGCCCAAAAAAGCTCAGAGCGTTATGACCGCGACGGTGACCGTCATTACGATATTTTATCGGCGTTTCAAAAATCAATAAGAGGCTCCGATGAAAATGCGGCGCTTTATTACCTTGCACTTCTAATCGGTGCAGGTGATTTGCCCTCGATTTGCCGAAGACTTCTCGTTATTGCCGCAGAGGATATTGGTCTTGCATATCCGCAGGCTATTTCAATAGTAAAAAGCTGTGTTGATTCTGCACTTCAGCTCGGTTTCCCTGAGGCAAGAATTCCTTTGGCAGAGGCGGTAATATTGCTCGCAACGGCTCCTAAATCAAATTCCGCAATCTGTGCGATAGATGCCGCTTTGGCAGACAGCCGCGCCTCTCTTTGCGATATTCCCGCACATCTTAAAGACGCGCATTACGCGGGAAGTAAAAAGCTTGGCCACGGCTTAACTTATAAATATCCCCACGATTATCCGAATCACTATACCAAACAGCAGTATTTGCCAAACGAGCTTAAAAACAGAAAATACTATGAGTTTGGAAATAATAAAACCGAGCAGCTTGCAAAAGCCTATTGGGACGAGATAAAGAAATGAAAAAAACGGAAAAAGTAAAAATTTTAATCGAAAAGCTTACGGAAATTTACCCAAATCCAATGTGCGCTCTTAACTTCACAAGCGGCATTGAGCTTTTGGTTGCAACGCGCCTTTCTGCGCAATGCACCGATAAGAGAGTAAATGAAGTAACTCCTGCGCTTTTTGCAAAATATCCGTCGGTTGAAGCCTTTGCAGACGCCGATATTTCAGAGCTTGAAGAAATTATCCGTCCTTGTGGATTTTTCAGAGATAAGGCAAAGAGCATTAAGGAGTTTTCAAGGCAGATAATAGATGACTTTAACGGCAGGGTGCCTGATAATATAGACGATTTAGTAACACTTTCGGGTGTTGGAAGAAAAACCGCAAATCTTATCGTCGGTGAGCTTTACGGCGGCGAGGCGTATATTTGCGATACTCATTGTATCCGCCTTTCTAATCGCTTTGGCCTTACGAAAAGCAAGGATCCCGCCGTTGTTGAAAAGGACCTTCGCAAAATCGTAAAACCGGGGGATTCGCTTCATTTTTGCCACCGATTTGTTCAATACGGCAGAGACGTTTGCACCGCAAGGAGTCCCAAATGCGATTTATGCACATTGAAAGAAATTTGCGAGGAATATAAGAAATGAACAGAGTTGTAATAACCGAAGGCGATCCCGCGGGCGTTGGCAGGGAAATAATATTAAAAGCCCTTGCTGATGAAAACGTTAGAAAAATTGCAAATCCAATAATTTCCGGCTCAAAGGAGGATTTTGAAGAAACCTTTGAAATCCTTTTGGAAAATGGAATAATCAAAGAAAAATTCGAGCTTGAATATTTAAATTGCAATCCCAAATATAACGGTGAGATCGGTAAGATCGACGGAAACGCCGGAAAATACGCATATAACGCAATTAAGGCGGCAACAGAGCTTATTAAAGAGGGCAAAGCAAAAAATATGGCAACTGCACCCATAAATAAGCAGTCGCTTAAAGTGGGCTGCGTTCCTTTTATAGGTCACACTGAAATTCTTGCGTCGCTTACCGAACGCTACGATCCGCTCACCGTTTTTGAAACGGGAGATTTAAGAATTTTCTTTTTTACCCGTCATATAGCTTTTTCTGAGATTTCAAGCCGCATAAAAGAAGAAAAGCTCGTTGAATTTATAAAGCGTGCAAACAAAGCAAATTCGGAGCTTACAAGCTCAAAAGCTCCTATTGCGATTGCGGCGCTTAACCCACACGGTGGCGACGGCGGTCTTATGGGTAACGAAGAACGTGAGATAGAAAAAGCAGTTAAATATTCGGTTGAAAACGGAATTAGCGTTTTAGGCCCCGTTCCTGCCGACAGCGTATTTTACGAGTGCCTTATCGGTAAATATTCGGCGGTTCTTTCGCTTTATCACGATCAGGGCCATATTGCCGCAAAAACTCTTGTTTTTAACGGCACAATATCGCTTACGGCGGGACTTCCGTTTTTGCGCACGAGCCCCGACCACGGCACGGCATTTGACATTGCAGGAAAGGGAATTGCAAACGAAAAAGCAATGAAGCTTGCAATTTTACGCGCCGCAACGGTGAAATAAATTATTAACGGATAACGAAAAAACGGACAGATTTTATCTGTCCGTTTTTTACATTTTATATGAATGCCTTGATTTAGATGTAAAATCGACTTATATAAAAAACTATTGAAATTAACATAATTATATGTTATAATAAAAATGCCAAATCATATTAAATAAACTGTGAAAAACTTACAAAGGGCGGATTATACCCTTTTGTACTTATACCCTGAATTTGATAAAAACGCAAATTCCATTGGTGTGAGTACATAAAGTTTTTCATATCAAATATGGTTTGGCGACTATCGGAGCTTGCGTTTTTTTGCGGCTGCTTCGGTAGCCGCATTTTTAATTTTCAGGAGGTAAAGATGATGAAAAACGACAAAATGATCAGAGTGCTCAAGCGAGTAGGTTTGCTTTTACTTTGTATGGCTTTAATTGCACCCATGGGAATTTTTTCTGTAAATGCGGAAGCTACGGACTTTGCCGGAGGAAGCGGTACACAAGCAGATCCTTACCTTATTGAAACAAAAGAACAGCTAAATAACGTGAGAAACTATCTTGACGCTCATTTTAAGCTTATTGCAGATATTGTTTTTACCGATGCTGACTTTGCTTTAGGCGGAGCATTTTACAACGATGGCAAGGGCTGGGCGCCGATTGGTGATTCATACGTTAATAAATTTACAGGTGTATTTGACGGTAACGGCCACGTAATTAAGAATTTGAAGATAGATTATGTAAACATAGAGGATTCAGTTAATAATTGTTTCGGTCTTTTTGGTTATGTTGATAATGCAACGGTTATGAATATCGGATTGGTCGGCACTAGTATTAACGCAGCAACGGAATCTAGTGTCGTTGGCGCAGTTGCGGGATATCTTAATAATGGTATTATAGAAAATTGTTATAACACCGGCAATGTTTCAGGCTATCATATGACCGGTGGAATCGTTGGTGCAGGCGCTGGCACTATAATTGGTTGCTACAACACTGGAAATATATCCAACGCACTGGGGCGTGTTGGCGGTATTGTTGCGTGTTTTATCGGTACTGTGAAGAATTGTTATAATAAGGGTAACGTTCACGCTTCGGAAGAATTTTCTATTACAGCAGCCGGTATCATAGGAGAAATATATGATAGCATAATTGAAAATTGTTATAATTCGGGTAATATTTCAGTAAATACCGTTTCAGATGCTGCTGTAGGCGGAATAATCGGCCTCGGAGACAAAAGTACTGTGAGATATTGTTACAATACCGGATCTTTGTCCGCTGAGGCTGAAATAACTTATATTGGCGGTATTGCAGGGTTTTCTTATTCGAGAGATGGCTTTATATTGACTTCGTGCTATTATGTCAATAGTTCTGCAATAAAAGGGTTTGGAAACCTGCTCGATACAGAAACTTTTGCGAAAAAATGCACTATCGATGCAATGAAAAAGAAAGCGACCTTTGAAGGATTTGATTTTGAAAAAGTATGGTTTATTAACACAAACGGCGAATATCTTTTCCCGCAACTGAGAAACAATTCAACAGATATTACCGAAAGAACGCTTACCTCAATCAGCGTTACAAAGCCTACGAAGCTCACCTATCTTGAAGGAGAAAGCTTCGATTCTAAGGGAATGAATGTTACTGCAAATTATGATAACGGAGATTCCGAGAAGGTAACGGATTACACAGTAAGCGGTTTCAACTCAACCACGGGCAAAAAAACGATTACGGTATCATATAACGGTAAGACTGCAACCTTTACCGTAACGGTAGAAGCAAGGCCGACATCGAGCGAGGTGCAAAGTGAGCCTCCTGCTTCGAGTATAGAGCCTCCCGTTTCAAGCACTGAGCCTCCCGCAAGCTCGGAAACCGGTTCTTCCGAAGTAGAATCCTCTGTGACACCAGAAAATAGCTCGACAGTTGATAACCTAAGCTCTGAAATAAATTCTTCGGAGCCTGAATCAACAATCGTCAACGATGAAAATAATAACATTTTCAATTCTGTTTGGCTCTACGTTATCGTTGCGATATCTGTTGTAATAGGTGTGACTGTCGGAATTGTTTTGAAGAAGAAAAAGTAATTCGTGGCTACAGGTAGAACCTGACAGAGATCAGAAGGTGATAATATGAAAAGAAATATAAAAATTTCAATGTTAGTAACGGCAATAACACTATTGTTATCGTTCTTTGTTACAATCCCATTGCGAGATTTAATATACAAAATAATTGACAATGAAATTCAAATTCCATTTTTTTAGATCAAATAGCTGTTGCTATTTCTAATAATGAAAGGATATTGTTGCCGGTTTTCTCTGTTTTTGCGGGATTTACCTTTTGGTATCTGTTTTATCGGTTTCTGGAACGTACCTTTTGCTTGCAGTTACCGATCTCTATCCGAGAATGGTCAAAAAAATACTTTTAAAAAGAAAAGACTATATTGGCAATAATAACATAAAAACGGACAGATTTTATCTGTCCGTTTTTTACTATTTTTATTTCAAAACATTTTTAAGGAACTGTCCCGTATAGCTATTTTCAACCTGCGCAACTTCTTCGGGTGTTCCCATTGCAACGATTTCGCCGCCTCTGTCGCCGCCCTCGGGACCGAGGTCGATTATATAGTCGGCAGACTTTATAACGTCGAGGTTATGCTCAATAACAAGCACTGTGTTTCCGTCCTTAACAAAGCTATTTAATACCTCGATGAGCTTTTTGACGTCGTCTGTGTGAAGACCTGTTGTAGGCTCGTCAAGAATATAAATCGTCTTACCCGTTGAACGCTTTGAAAGCTCTGTTGCAAGCTTAACACGCTGTGCTTCACCGCCCGAAAGGGTAGTAGAGGGCTGTGCGATCTTTATATATCCCAAGCCAACGTCTGCAAGCGTTTGAAGCTTTCTTTTAACCTTGGGCACGTTTTTGAAAAATTCTATCCCCTCGTGAACCGTCATATTGAGCACGTCACTGATGTTTTTGCCGTTGTATTTAACCTCAAGAGTTTCGCGGTTGTAGCGCTTTCCGTTACAAGCCTCACAGGGGACGTAAATATCGGGAAGAAAATGCATTTCAATCTTCAATATACCGTCACCCTCGCAGGCATCACAGCGTCCGCCCTTAACGTTGAATGAAAAACGGCTTGCGGTAAATCCGCGCTCCTTTGCATCGGTTGTCTGTGCAAAAAGCTCGCGAATATCGCCAAAAACTCCCGTGTAGGTTGCGGGATTGGAACGGGGTGTTCTTCCGATAGGCGATTGGTCTATAACAATAGCCTTATCAAGGTTTTCGATGCCGAGAATTTCATCGTGAAGTCCGGCCTTTGCTCTCGAACCGTTTAATTCTGAAAGAAGCTTGTTTGAAATGATGTTATTGACAAGGCTTGATTTTCCCGAACCCGAAACACCCGTAACTGCAACCATGCAGCCAAGAGGTATTTTGACGTCAACGTTATTCAAGTTATGCTCTCTTGCGCCTTTGATTTCAAGGAATTTTCCGTTGCCCGTGCTTCTTTTTTGGGGAACGGGAATTTCAAGGCGGTGTGAGAGGTAATTTCCGGTAATCGACTCGGTGTTAGCCATAACCTCGCTCGGTGTGCCTGCCGCAATAACCTTTCCACCGAAAACACCTGCGCCGGGACCGATATCTATAAGATAATCGGAGTTAAGCATTGTTTCCTCATCGTGTTCAACAACGATAACGGTGTTTCCGAGGTCGCGAAGCTTTTTGAGCGTTTCAAGAAGCTTCATATTGTCGCGCTGATGAAGACCGATTGAAGGCTCATC
>JAZRNU010000049.1:0-15938 GCA_045648325.1 Eubacteriales bacterium
CCTTTGCGGGAACCGTTACCGTTATTAAAATAGCTTAAAGAAAAATCCTCGGTGAGCTTCACCGAGGATTTTTTATATTTTACCAGCTTGGAGTAAATCCGAAAATGTAGTTGAGAATTAAAACCGCAATCAGCGCGGCAACCGTGTAAATTACCATGGGAAGAATGTTTGTTTTGATTATCTTACCTTCCGAGCCGGTTGTTCCGACCGTTGCACAGGCGGCAACCACGTTGTTTATGCAGGTTATATTTCCTATTGCACCGCCAACGATCTGCAAGGCAACTATCGAAACGGTGGAAAGACCGAGGTTAAGCGCCGTATCGTATTGCAAATTGGTAAAGAGTATATTTGAAACGGTGTTGGAGCCTGATATAAAGGCTCCGAGAACGCCTATGAAGGGTGCGATAACTATATAGGCCTTTCCCGCAAGATCGGAAAGTAAATTTGCCATTACCGTCATCATTCCGGGGAGAGCTTCGGTTGCGGAATTACGCATAATCTGCACGAGTGCAACGCCAAAGGCGATTGCAATTGCGGCGCTCGATATCTGCTTTAATGAATCCTTCCATGCCGCCGCTACCTGTTTTCTGTTCATTTTATGTATCGGTATTGTTAAAAGAGCAACCAGGGCAAACGGAATTATTCCGGGGAGATAAGCGGGCTTAAAGAGGTAGGAGGCACCGTTTACTCCGAAAATATTTGTAATGGGAAGCACGAGCTTTTCGGAGAGTATTGCCTTTATTCCAAGGGCGTCGATTCTCGTGATAATGAGAATGAGAGCGATTATTACGTAGGGAATCCACGCTCTTATAAGCGACATTTTCTTTCCGCTTTCGTTTTCGGATATTCCAAGCGACTTGGGCTTCCAGCTTTCCTGCCACTCTGAAACGTCGGGGAAATCCCATTTTCTTTTGGGAACAAGAAATTTGTATTTTGCCGCTATAACCGTTAATACAAGGCCTATAACCGCGCCGAAGAGAGAGGGGAACTCGGGGCCGAGGAATATTGAAATCAAAAGGTAGGGAACGGTAAAGCAAAGGCCCGAGAAAAGCGCAAAGGGTAACACCTCAAAGGCGGGCTTGAATGACTTTTCCTTTCCGTAGAATTTGGTGAGAATTGCAACGCCCACAAAGGGGAGGAAAATTGCAAAAAAGACGTGGGGTATTGCAGACCAAACGGTAAGCTCCGCCTGATAGGCGTCAGGATCTATTCCGCTGTTAACAAGCGTTTGGTTTAACTGCGTCATAGAGGCAATAACGGGAGTACCGACTGCGCCGAAGGAAACGGCGGCACTATCGAAGATGAGGGCAACGGTAGCTGCGGCAATGGTGGGAAATCCAAGGCTTACAAGCAACGGGCCTGCCAATGCTGCGGGGGTACCGTAGCCTGCGGCACCTTCGATAAAGGAGCCGAACATAAAGCCGATTATGATTGCCTGAATTCTTTTGTCGTCGGAAACGGAGGAAAAGCCCGAATTTATGGCGTTCATCGCACCCGATTTTTTCAAGGTGTTCATAACGAGTATTGCGCC
This sequence comes from Eubacteriales bacterium, assembly GCA_045648325.1. Classification (GTDB taxonomy): domain Bacteria; phylum Bacillota; class Clostridia; order Oscillospirales; family RGIG5299; genus RGIG5299. Next base: position 1,532 of record JAZRNU010000049.1, read on the forward strand.
GAAGATTACAAGGGTTGCGTCAAGCGAATTTAAAAATCCCGCAAAAGTCTGCGCGGTAATGGTAACCACGTCGATCTTCCAGATAAAAATGCCGATTAAAACGTACATCGCCCAGGCAAGCGGAAGCGCCTTTTTTGCGGGCCAGTTAAAAACGGTCATCAGTAAGATGGTGGCGAGAATAGGTAAAAATGCTATTATTGCATAAAACAAATGCTCCATAAATTTTCTCTTTTCCAATAATAATGGTTAAATTATAAGGTATATAATCTGCCGTGTCAACGGTTATTTTTAAAGCAAAAAATAAGCGGTAAAATATTTGACCGTTTTTAAATTGCAGGTAACAAGGTCTTTTGCGGATTTTGCTGTAAAAATAGGCATTTTTCATCTGAAATGCCTCTTTTTACACCGAAAATTGTAAATAATTACCTGTTTTATCTTTGTGAGACATACAGAAAAAACATAGTTTTTATACAAAATCCATACAGACAAAAACAGGGTGAAATTGCGCTTTAATTCTCCTTTAGCGCCTTTTCCATGTGAGAAAGGTCGTAAAAGCCGCAAATCTGCGCAATCTCCGATTTTTTGAGGTCTGTTGATTCGAGATAAGAAAGCGCAAGTCTTTTTCTCATTGCAATAACGTATTCCATTGGCGAAAGTCCCATAGACTTTTTGAAAAATCGGGTCACCGTTGAGGGCGACATATTCGCCTTGTCGGCGATGTCCTTTACGGTTATTTTCGTGGAGATGTTTCGGTGGATAAATTCGGTGAGCATTATAATGTCCTTGCCGCCGAGCTCACTTGATTTTTTGCTTTGCTTTTTGTAGGAAAGAAGGCAAAGCTCGTATAAAAATTTAAAGGAAAGCGCATCGTGATATAAAAATTCCCGCTTTTCGTCAACCGCAACAAGCTCATTGACGGAAAGCAGCGCCTTTGTAAGCTCCTCTTTGTTCAAATGGAGAAAATATCTCGGCTCGGCGGAGTGGGAGTCGCCCTTGCTCTGACGCAAAAAGGGCTCTATATCGAACATAAAGGAAAAGCCGTTTATTTTATTGAGGGCTTTTTCATATTGCTTTAAGAAATCCTTTTTGATAAGAAAATGAAAAACGTTAAGCTTTCCCTTTGAAAGATAGCCGTGATAACAGCCGGGCGGCACAACGAAAACGTCGCCCTCTCTGACGGAAACACAGCTGTTTTCAATATAGTGCATACCGTCACCGCCGATTATTATATTAAGCTCGAAGAAATCGTGAAAGTGCATTCCGATAGTGTAGTTTTTGTGGATAACGGTGCGGAAATAGTTGCTATCATCGTTGAAAAAGGCGTCGCTGTCGTGCCATTGGCTTTTTATGGGCGCAAGGTAATACTCGAATTGCATAATACCCTCCGAAATGACTGGATTTTACAAGAAATTTGACTTGATTATACTATCATTTTACCACGCTTTGTGGTAAAATGCAACTATAAAATTATGAGGTGATATCTATGAACGAAAAAGCAAAGTATTTTTTTGATCACGGCGAGTATATTGTGAGCGGCTTTTACGAGCGTCCCGAAAAATCGCAGTTTTGCCGCCTTTGCGACGGATTTGCAAGCTACTACCGCAATATTGCTCTTCCCAAATACACGGGCGGCAGGCTTTACCCCACGGGGAAGGCTTATTATATGAACGATCCCGAGATCAATATTGTGCTTGTGCCCCACCATTCACCCGGCTACGTTTATTCACCCCAGCTTCTTGAAATGCGCTACGGCAAGGAAAACGCCGATATGATTGCAAGAGATATTCCCATGCCTCACGCCGCATTTCCGCCCACTCCCCACACCATTGGCGGCTACGGCTACAACCACGCAATTCCCAACTACAAGCGTATTGAAAAGGAGGGTCTTGCAAGCTACCGCGAAAGGGTTTTGAGATTAAAGGACTCGGATTTCAAGGACGGAATGGTTTCGCTTATTAACGGCATTGAATGCTACCTTTTGCGAATTGTGAAAATGCTTGAGGAGCAAAAGGCCGACGCCGAGCTTATTGCGGCGCTCAAAAAGGTGCCGTTTTATCCCGCGGAAACGGTTTACGAGGCAATAGTTTGCAGGAATTTCATTTACTACCTTGATTTTTGCGACAGCCCCGGCAGAATGGACAGCGATATGATAGAGCTTTACAAGGGCGAGGACGTTGTTCCCGTTTTGAGAGAGTTCTTTACAAACGTAAACGATACCGACGGTTGGGACCTTGCTCTCGGACCCGATTACAACCCTCTTACTCTGCAGATTTTAAAGGCGTGTAAGGGATTTCGGCGCCCTTCGATCGAGCTTCGCGTCACAAAGGATATGCCGGAAGAAATATGGGAGGCGGCAATCGAATCACTTAAAACGGGCTCGGGTAACCCCTGCTTTTACAACGAGGAGCTTTATCAGGAGCTTTTGGAAAAAAGGCTGCCCGATACGCCCAAGGAGGACTTACTGCAATTCAGCGGCTGCGGCTGCACCGAAACCACCCTTCAGGGCATCTGCCGCACCGGCTCGATAGATGCGGGCATTCACACTCCGCTTGTTTTGAGAAAAACCATTGAGGAGTCGCTTCCTTTGGCAAAAACCTTTGAGGAATTTTACGAAAAGCTTTTTGAGGATATAGGAGTCGCGGTAAAGGATACCGCAAAGATCGTTTATAATTTTTATAAGATTCGTTCTGAGATTTTGCCCTATCCCATGAGAACGCTTCTTATTGACGATTGCATCGACAAGGAAACCGACTACAATGCGGGCGGCGCCCGTTACACCTGGAGCGTTGTCAATTTTGCGGGCGTTATAAACGTTATCGACTCGCTTCTTGCAATAAAGGAGATAGTTTACGATAACAAGGAAATGGATGCGGCTGAATTTATGGAGCTTCTTGACGCGGAGGACGCGGAATTTTACAAGAGGCTTGAGGGCTGCCGCCATTTCGGTGTTGACGATGAGATTGCCGACGGCTTTGCCGCAGAGTTTTCCGACCGTCTTTTTGCAATGTTTGACGGATATTCGTTGCCCTTCGGAGAGGGATTTTTGCCCTGCTCAATTCAGTTTACCACCTACGTGGGCGCGGGCACTCTTGTAAAAGCAACCCCCGACGGCAGACGTGCGGGCGAGCCTCTTGCCGATAGCCTTACGGCATTAAAGGGCAAGGCGAAAAAGGGTCCCACCGCGCTTATAAACAGTATAACCAAGCTGAAGCTCTGGAGGTTACTCGGAACTCCCGTTGTAAACCTTTCCTTCTCGCCCGAAAATCTCGATAAGGCGCTTAAGCCCATGCTTAAAAGCTATTTCGAGCAGGGCGGACTCCAGACGCAGATCACCTGCGTTTCAAAGGACGATATGATCGACGCCCTTTCTCATCCCGAGCGTCACAACGACCTTATTGTGAGAATCGGCGGCTTTTCTGAGTATTTCAACAGCCTTTCTCACGAGGCAAAGCTTTCGGTAATAGACAGAACGGTAATGATGTGAAATGACGGCTAAAATTTTAACGGTCCAGCGCTTTTGCTTAAACGACGGCCCGGGAATAAGAACGACCGTGTTTTTCAAGGGGTGTCCGCTCCATTGCAGATGGTGCCATAATCCCGAGTCGATTTCCTTTAAAAGCGAGCTTTTGTTTGAGCTTGAAAAATGCGTTTACTGCGGAAAATGCGCAGCTTCCTGTAAAACGGGTGCCCATCTTTTTGAAAAAGGCGGTCACGCCGTTATAAGAGAAAACTGCACTCTTTGCAACGAGTGCGTTTCGGTATGCCGCTTCGGCGCTCTTGAAATAGCGGGAAAGGAAGCAACCACCGAGGAAATAGCGGCAGAGGTGCTGAAGGATTTGAGCTTTTACAAAAACTCGGGCGGCGGCGTTACCCTTTCGGGCGGCGAGCCGATGGCACAGCCTCGGGCGGCAACCGAGCTTTTAACAAAGCTTAAGGAAAAGGGTGTTCACACTGCGGTTGAAACGTCGGGCGCAGGGGAAAAAGAGGATTACGAAAAAATAGCAAAGGTCACCGACCTTTTTCTCTATGACCTTAAGCTTTCGACCGAGGAGCTTTACAGAGAGTACACCGGCGGAAGCTTAAAAACGGTTTTGGAGAATTTAAGGCTTTTGAATTCCCTTGAAAAGGATATAATTTTAAGACTTCCTATAATCAAAGGCGTTAACGATAACGCGGCGCATTTTGAGTTTGCGGCAGCTATCGCAAACAGCCTTCCGTTTGTCAAGGGAGTTGAAATAATGCCCTATCACTCGCTTGGCGAGAATAAGCAAAAAAGACTTGGCAAGGAGGCAAAGGGGTTTCCGACTCCCGAAAAAGAAGAGATTGAAGGCTACGTAAAAGCCCTTTCGGCACTTTGCAATAAGCCCGTAAAAAGAGGATAAAAATAACCGCAGCTGAAAAACAGCTGCGGTTTTTGTTTATTTCAATCAGTGAAATTCGGGAAGCCAATCCTTTTCGGCCTCGAAAAGCTCGTCGCACATCGCCTTTATATCGTCAAGCGAAAGCTCTGCCTTGGTGTGCGGATCAAGATACGCCGCCATATAAACGTCCTCTTTCCTGTGAGAAACAGCCGCCTGAATGGTCATGAGCTGAACGTCTATATTGGTGTTGCAAAGAGCCGCAAGCTGGGTGGGAAGCTCGCCCACGTAGCAGGGGTTGATGCCGTTGTTGTCGACCATTATCGGCACCTCAACGCAGGCCTTCTGATTGAGGTTTGTGATAAGACCGTTGTTTATAACGTTTCCGTGAATGCGGTAGGGCTTGCCCGTTTCGCAGGCCTCGATTATGTTCGAGCCGAATTCGTGGGTGCGATTGTGGGTAATATCGGCGCCGCTATTGTAAATAGATTCCCACTGCTTTTTCCAGCCGTTTATCTGCGCTACACAGCGGCGGGGGTATTCGTCAAGCGGGATATTGTATTTCTCGATAAATTCGGGATATTTATCCTTGATGTAATAGGGGTGATATTCTGCGGTATGCTCGCTTGACTCGGTGTTGTAGTAGCCGAAATGATTCATCATATCAAGTCTTACAAGGTCGCCTGCGGGTCTGATTTCGTTGAATTTTCTCTTAAGCTCGGGATAAAGGTCAACGCCGTTTTTATCCTTTATTTCAAGAAGCCAGGCCATGTGGTTTATGCCTGCGATCTTCCAGCTCGAGTCATCAAGCTCGGGCATTTCAAGACTTTTTGCAAGAGAGGGTACACAGGTCTGAACTGAATGACAAAGACCGACGGTTCTTATCTTGGTGTATCTCTGCATAAAGCCCGTGATTATTGCCATGGGGTTAACGTAGTTGAGCAAAAGCACGTTGGGGCAGACCTTTTCCATAATGTCGGCATATTCCTTCATGACTTTTACGGTGCGAAGACCTCTGAAGATGCCGCCCACGCCGAGAGTATCGGCAATGGTCTGACGGAGCCCGAATTTTTTGGGAATTTCAAAGTCGAGAACGGTGCAGGGCTCGTAACCGCCAACCTGAATTGCGTTGATTATATAGTCGGCGCCCGTGAAGGCTTCAACGGGGTCGAGATGCTTGGTTACCTTTACTGCGGGCTTGTATTTGTCGCGGAGGGCGGTGATGATGACGTAGGATTCGTTGAGTCTTGACTCGTCGATGTCGTAAAGAGCGATTTCAAAATCGGTAAGGACTTCACTTAAAAGGCAGTCGCCGAGCACGTTTCTTGCAAAAACGGTGGAGCCTGCGCCGAGGAACGTAATTTTCATAAAAATGCCTCCTTTGTTTTGAATAATTATAGCATTGCAAAAAGGAAAAATCAACAGTTTTTTTGAATATATGTCAAACGTATATCGTGAACTATATGGCAGTGATATGAAAAAAAGTAAGGCACGGGGCATTTAGAAAAAAATACCGCTTTTTAATATATAATTTGTTAATTTTTTCACGAATATACGATTGCAAAATGTAGAATTTTGTGGTATAATATATCAGGTATAGTTATAATTCCCCAATTATGCGCTTTTAAGCGTTTAACCGCAGTGAAGGCGGCACCCGATTTAACCGGATTAACGGCCGTAAAGGCCTGAAAAAACGGGTAGGAGGTTAAATGGAGGCAAGCCTTTTCAAAGCGGAAATCTATAAAAAAAGAAGGACGAAAACATGAACAAAATCACAATCATCGGAGCGGGAAGCGTTGGCGCTACCGTAGCTTACACCCTTGCAATTCAGAACGTAGCTTCTGAGCTTGTACTTATCGACATCAACAAGGATAAGGCTTTCGGCGAGGCACTTGATATTTATCAGGGCACTCCCTACAGCCACTCCTGCCTCGTTACCGCAGGCGATTATCCCGATGCAGCAGGCTCTGACATCGTTGTTATTACCTCCGGCGTTGCAAGAAAGCCCGGCCAGTCAAGACTTGACCTTGCACAGACCAACGTAAACATCATCAAGTCGATAGCTCCCCAGATAGTAAAATACGCACCCAACGCTATCTACGTTATAGTAAGTAACCCCGTTGATATTCTCACTTATGCATTCTGCAAATATTCGGGTCTTCCCGAGAACCAGATCATCGGCTCGGGTACCATTCTCGATACCTCACGTCTTCGTTCACATCTCTCCGAGTTCTATAACATCAACCAGGTGAACATTCACGCTTACGTTCTCGGCGAACACGGCGATTCTTCTTTCGTTCCGTGGTCTTTGGCAAACATCTCCAACATTCCGATAGACGTTTATCCCTACTCTCTCTCCGACGAGACCGCTTATCCCAAATACGATAAGGACGCAGCTCTCGAGCACGTAAAGAAGTCGGGCGGCAAGGTTATTCAGTGCAAGGGCGCAACCTTCTATGCGGTTGCAATGTCGGTTTGCCACATCTGCAAATGCATTCTCGGCGGTATCGACACCACCCTTACCGTTTCCACCATGCTCCACGGCGAGTACGGAATTGACGACGTTTGCTTAAGCCTTCTTAACATCGTTGGCAAGCAGGGCGTTCACAGCAAGATCAATCTTCCCATGACCCCCGACGAGGTTGCCGACCTCAGAAAGAGCGCAGAGAGCCTCAAATCGGTTATCAACAGCATTGAAATATAATGCTTGAATAAAAAATAATAATCCGTGAAAGGAAAATCAGAATATGGAATATCGTATTGAACATGACTCTATGGGCGAAATGAAGGTCCCTGCCGACAAGCTTTGGGCGGCACAGACCCAGAGAAGCCGCGAAAACTTTGAAATCGGCGTTGGAATCGAAACCATGCCTGCCGAGATCATTCACGCATTCGGCATTCTTAAAAAGGCTGCAGCCATTGCAAACAACGGCTTAAAGCCCGAAAAGATGACCGACGAAAAGCTCGAGGGCATCAAAAAGGCTTGCGACGAGGTTATTGCGGGAATCCTTAACGACAACTTCCCCCTCGTAGTATGGCAGACCGGTTCCGGCACCCAGTCGAATATGAACACCAACGAGGTTATTGCAAACAGAGGCAATCAGATCCTCGGCAAGAAGCTCTTACACCCCAACGACGACGTAAATATGAGTCAGTCGTCAAACGATACCTTCCCCACCGCTATGCACATTGCAGCGGTGCTGATAATTGAAAATAAGCTCATTCCCGCAGCAAAGACCCTTATCGAAACCTTCAAGCGCCTTGAGGCAGAAAACGAAGGAATCGTAAAGAGCGGCAGAACCCATCTTCAGGACGCAACCCCCATTAAGTTCAGCCAGGAAATCAGCGGCTGGCGCTCAAGCCTTGAAAGAGACGTTGAGATCCTTGAAATCGCAGTTAAGCCCCTTTACGAGCTTGCACTCGGCGGCACTGCGGTTGGTACCGGCCTTAACGCTCCCAAGGGATTTTCCGAAAGCGTTGCAGCTGAGGTTGCAGCAATCACCGGCAAGCCCTTCGTTACCGCAGCAAACAAATTCCACGCTCTTACCTCTAAGGACGAGCTCGTATTTGCACACGGTGCAATCAAGGCACTTGCTTGCGATATGATGAAGATTGCAAACGACGTTCGTTGGCTTGCTTCCGGTCCCAGAGACGGCCTTGGCGAAATCTTCATTCCCGAAAACGAGCCCGGCTCCTCTATCATGCCCGGCAAGGTTAACCCCACCCAGTGTGAGGCTGTTACCATGGTTGCAGTTCAGGTTATGGGTAACGACGTTGCAGTCGGCATGGCAGCATCGCAGGGCAACTTTGAGCTTAACGTATTTATGCCCGTTTGCATCTACAACTTCCTTCAGTCTGCAAGACTTCTTGCTGAAGCAATTATCTCCTTTAACGATAAGTGCGCAGTCGGAATCACCGCAAACAAGGAAAAGATGCATCACAACCTTCACAACTCTCTTATGCTCGTTACCGCTTTAAACCCCTACATCGGCTACGAGAACGCTGCAAAGACTGCAAAGAAGGCATATAAAGATAACATTTCTCTTAAGGAAGCCTGCGTAGAGCTCGGATTCCTTACCGCAGAAAAATTCGACGAAGTATTCCACCCGGAAAAAATGGTGTAAACTGGAGGTCATAAAATGAAAGTCAGCTATTTCCCCGGTTGTACTCTTAAAAACAAGGCAAAGGATCTTGATCTTTACGCTTACAGATCCGCAGAAGCCTTGGGAGTAACCTTGGAGGAGATTGAGAATTGGCAGTGCTGCGGCGGTGTTTATACCACCTCCAATGACGAAATCGCCACTAAACTCTCTTCGGTGCGCGCACTTAAAGCGGCAAACGATAAGGGTGAGCCCCTTGTTACCGTTTGCTCTGCGTGTCACAACGTTATCAAACAAACCAACCACGCTATTCAGACCGATAAGAATTTTGCCTTTAAGGTAAATAACTATCTTAAAGACGAAGGTCCTTATAACGGTGAGACCGAGGTTCTTCATTTCCTCGAGCTTCTCCGCGATAAGATCGGCTTTGACGCCGTTAAGGAAAAGGTTGTAAATTCCTTAAAGGGCAAGAAGATCGCGGCATATTACGGCTGCCTTCTTTTAAGACCCAACTCCGTTATGAGAATGGACGATCCCGAGAATCCCACCATTATGGAGGATCTCATTAAAGCTCTTGGCGCAGAGGCAGTTGTTTTTGCAAACAGAAAGGAGTGCTGCGGCGGTTACGTTTCAATGGAAAGCCCCGCACTTGCCGCAAAAAAGAGCAACGCGGTTGTTGAAAACGCAAAGGCAAACGGTGCCGAAATGATTATCACCGCATGTCCCCTTTGCCGCTACAACCTCATCAAAAACGGAGCCGATATTCCCGTTGTTTATTTCACTGAGCTTCTTGCAGAGGCTTTGGGAGTAAAGGAGGATAACAAATGAGTCACACCTCGAATATTCAGGACGATATTATCAGAATGAGCGGAGTTAACCCCAAAAAATGCATGCGCTGCGGCAAATGCTCGGCAACCTGCCCCGCTTACGATGAAATGGAATATCACCCTCATCAGTTTGTAAATATGGTTGAGAACGGCGATATCGAACCGCTTCTTAACTCCGAATCTCTTTATAAATGCCTTTCCTGCTTTGCCTGCATTGAAAGATGCCCCAGAGGCGTTGAGCCCGCAAAGCTCGTTGAGGCTGTAAGACTCTCGGTAATCAGAAAACAGGGCGCAAACAGAATGAAGCCCGAGGACGTTGCCAAAATAGCAGACGACGAAACTCCTCAGCAGCTTCTTGTGAGCGCATTCAGAAAGTACAGTAAGTAAGGAGGAAAAGACAAGTGCAGAGAATTGGTGTATTCGTATGTTGGTGCGGAAGCAACATCGCAGGAACCGTTGACGTTCACGCGGTGGCCGAGGCTTTAAAGCTTGAGCCCGGCGTAGTCTTTTCAACCGACTATCAGTATATGTGCTCGCAGGCAGGTCAGGATATAATAAAGAATGCCATTGCAGAGCATAAGCTTACGGGAATCGTGGTTTGCTCATGCTCCCCCCGTATGCACGAGGCAACCTTCAGAAAGACGACTGCCGCAGCAGGTCTTAACCCCTATATGGTTGAGATCGCAAATATCCGTGAGCAGTGCTCATGGGTTCATAAGGAGATGCCCATAGGTACCGAAAAGGCTATTATACTCGGCAAGGCCGCAGTAGCCAAGGTAAACCTTAACGCTCCCCTTACTCCCGGTGAATCCCCCGTAACCAAGAGAGCCTTGGTAATCGGCGGCGGTATTGCCGGTATTCAGACCGCTCTTGACATTGCCGACGCGGGCTTCCCCGTTGACATCGTTGAGAAAAAGCCCACCATCGGCGGTAAGATGGCACAGCTTGACAAGGCCTTCCCGACTCTTGACTGCGCCGCATGTATCCTTACCCCCAAAATGGTTGACGTTGCCCAGAACGATAAGATCAGAATCTTCTCTTACAGCGAGGTAACCGAGGTAAAGGGCTTTGTTGGTAATTTCGACGTTACTATTAAAAAGAATGCAAGATACGTTAAAGAGGACGTTTGCACCGGCTGCGGAGCCTGCGTTGACAAATGCCCCATGAAGAAGGTTCCCAACGAGTTTAACCTCGGTATGGATAACCGCAAGGCGATCTACATTCCCTTTGCACAGGCAGTTCCGAAGGTTGCAACCATCGACCCCAACGCCTGCAATATGCTTAAAAACGGCAAATGCGGTCTTTGCGCAAAGGTCTGCACCGCAGGCGCTATTGATTACACCCAGAAAGATGAGTTTATAGAGGAAAAGTACGGCGCAATCGTCGTTGCAACCGGCTATAACCACATCAGCATGGATAAATTCGATGAATTTGCCTATAATCAGTCTAAAGACGTTATAACCTCTCTCGAGTTTGAAAGACTTACAAACGCTGCAGGTCCTACCGCAGGTAAGCTTCTCCGTCCCTCCGACGGCGTTCACCCCCACACTATCGTATTCGTACAGTGCGTTGGCTCACGTTGCGCCTCCTGCGCAGAAAAGGGTAAGGAGTATTGCTCCAAGATCTGCTGTATGTACACCGCAAAGCACGCGATGCTCACCAGAGATAAATACCCCGATACCGACGTTTACGTATTCTACATCGACGTTCGTACCCCCGGTAAGAACTTTGACGAGTTCTATCGCCGCGCAGTTGAGGAATACGGCGTACATTATATAAAAGGTATGGTCGGCAAGGTCGTTCCCGAGGGCAACAAGCTCAAAGTTCAGGCTTCAGACCTCCTTTCCAACAAGCAGCTTCATATCGATGCTGACCTCGTTGTTCTTGCCGCGGCTATCGAGCCCGATAAGTCGGCACGTCCCTTGGCCACCATGCTCACAGCAAGTATGGATACCAACGATTTCTTCACCGAGGCTCACCCCAAGCTCCGTCCCGTAGAAAGCCCCACCGCAGGCGTATTCCTTTCGGGCTGCTGCCAGGGTCCCAAGGATATTCCCGAGACCGTTTCTCAGGCAGGAGCCGCCGCTTCAAAGGTAATCGGCCTTCTTGCGAAGGATAAGCTCACCGGCAACCCCTGTATTGCTCATTCCGACGAGATGATGTGTAACGGCTGCTCCTCTTGTGAGAGAGTTTGCCCCTACGGCGCAATCACCTACGTTGATAAAGAATTCCGTATGCCCGACAGAACCACGGCAATAAGAAGAGTTGCTTCTGTAAATCCCGCCGTATGTCAGGGCTGCGGTGCATGTACCGTTGCCTGCCCCTCCGGCGCTATGGACCTTAAGGGCTTTGCAACGAGCCAGATAATTGCGGAGGTAGATGCAATATGCAAATGAATGAACACAAGCCTTTAATAGTTGCATTCTGCTGCAACTGGTGCTCCTACGCGGGCGCCGACCTTGCGGGTAACAACCGTCTTAACTACCCCGCAGAGGTTAAAATCATAAGAGTACCTTGCTCCTGCCGTGTAAACCCGATGTTTATCCTCCGCGCCTTCCAGAGAGGCGCCGACGGCGTTATCATCTGCGGCTGCCACCCCGGTGACTGCCACTACACCTCGGGCAACTACTATACCCGTCGCCGTATGGCAATGCTCTTCTCGATGCTCGATTACCTCGGCATAGAGAAGGAGAGAACCCGCGTTGAGTGGGTATCTGCGGCTGAAGGCGCAAAGTTTGCCGCAACCATGAACGATTTCGTTGCAACCGTTACGGCACTCGGTGAAAACAAGAGATTGGAGGATCTGAGATGCAAAAGATAACCAGAGAACAGCTTTTGAACAAAGCGGCAGAGCTTCTTGACAACGGCACCGTAACCTGCGTGCTCGGCTGGAAAAAGGGTGAGTTCGATTACGACGTAACTCCCGCGATGTTCAACAGTAAAGAGGAGCTTGCTTCGGATTTCGTATGGAGCGATTTCTGCGGCGCTAACTTCTCTAAATACCTTATTAAATATACCCGCAAATGCGAAGGAAAAATCCTCGTATTCTTAAAACCCTGCGACACCTACAGCTTCAACCAGCTTCTTACCGAGCATCGCTTCGACAGAGAAAAGGTTTACGCCGTTGGAATTCCCTGCGAGGGAATGGCCGATATCGATAAGATAAAGGCAATTACAGGCGACGGTATCTCCGCTATCGAATGCGGCGAAAAGATCAAAGTTACTACCATATATAATGATAATGCAACCGAGATCGACGCTTCAGACGTTATGGAAGGCCGTTGCGAAAGCTGCAAGAGCAAAAAGCACGTTGCATACGACGAGCTTATGGGCGAAGAGGGCGAGGTAATCGACTCCAATCGCTTTGACGAGGTTGCACGCCTTGAGGCTATGACTGCCGACGAGAGATTTGCTTTCTGGCAGAACGAGCTTTCACGTTGCATTCGCTGCAATGCCTGCCGCGACGTTTGTCCCGCTTGCACCTGCGAAAAATGCGTTTTCGGAAACCCCAAATCTGCAGTTGAAAACAAGTCACCCGCAAACAGCTTTGAGGAAAAGATGTTCCACATTATAAGAGCATTCCACGTTGCAGGCCGTTGCACCGACTGCGGCGAATGCTCCAGAGTTTGCCCCCAGAACATTCCGCTTCATCTCCTTAACAGAAAGTTTATCAAGGATATGAACGAATGCTACGGAGAATATCAGGCAGGCGCAGAGGTTGGCTCACGCGCTCCGCTTGTAAACTATACCACCGTGGACCTTGAGCCCGGCGAGGTTTTGGACAGGAGGGATACCGATGCGTAATTGCTCGTTAGATAAGCTTCAGTCGGTATTTGCCGCTGTAAATGAAAAAATGCCCATCTATCTTCCCGCAAACGGTAGCGACGGCAAAGCCGTTTACACCAAGTGGGCAGAGGGCATTGAGCTTTCAGATTCACTTAACACCGTAAGAAGCCCCAAGGACTTCTTCTTCCCCCAGACCGAGAATATGATGGAATTCAAGGTTGAGGGCAAAAACATCGAGGTTATCGACGTTCGCGACGAAAAAGAGGATTTTGTAATCTTCGGAGTTCGCGCCTGCGACGTAAAGAGCTTCGAAATTCTTGACAGAGTATTCCTCTCCGCTCCCGTTGACAGCTTCTACGCTTCACGCCGCGAGCACGGAATTATCGTTTCAATGGCTTGCAGCAAGCCCTCTGAAACCTGCTTCTGCCAGACCTTCGGCATTGATGCAACCGAGCCCATGGGTGACGTTTCCGCATGGAAGACCGATAAAGAGATATTCTTCAAGGCAAATACCGAGAAGGGCGAAGCCTTCATGAAGGCTATCGAGGCTCTTACCGAGGACGCCGACACTGCAGAGGTTGAGGCACAGAAGGAAGCAACCAAGAAGATATTGAAGAAGCTTCCCCTTGCAGAGCTTGACACCAAGGCGTTCGGCGGCGGCAAGACAAATGAGTTCTTCAATCACCCCGCTTGGGCAGAGCTTTCCGAATCCTGCCTCGGCTGCGGAACCTGCACCTTCGTTTGCCCCACCTGCCAGTGCTATGATATTAAGGATTTCAACACCGGCAAGGGTGTTATCCGCTTCAGATGCTGGGACTCTTGTATGTATTCCGACTTTACAAGAATGGCACACGGCAACAACCGTAACTCCCAGAAGGAACGCTTCCGTCAGCGCTTTATGCACAAGCTTGTTTACTATCCCGAGAATAACGAGGGATTGTTCAGCTGCGTAGGTTGCGGCAGATGTCTTTCCAAGTGCCCGATTTCAATGAATATAGTAAAGGTAATGAAAAAGATTGGAGGGGAAACGAAATGAGTATGATGGAAGAAACCTTAATACCTCACGTTGGCGTTATTACCGACGTTCGTCAGGACACCCCCGATATTAAAACCTTCAGAGTTGTCACTCCCGACGGCAAAAAGGTGTTTGATCACCGCCCCGGTCAGTGCGCAATGCTTTCTATCCCCGGCGTGGGCGAGGCAATGTTCTCCATTACCTCTTCTCCCACAAATACCGAGTATAAGGAGTTCTCCATTAAGCGTTGCGGCGTGCTCACCGAAGCACTCCACGCCATCGAGGAGGGTCAGGAGATCGGTATCCGCGGAGCTTACGGCA
>JAZRNU010000050.1:0-7513 GCA_045648325.1 Eubacteriales bacterium
TTTCGAGTTTTGCTCAAAAATCACATTTGTCCCAACGAAAAATTGGGGCATTTTTTGATTTTGAACACCGTTTTTTTGGATTCTATCTCAAAAAAGGCTGAAAATGTCCGTTTTAGCGTCAAAATCGCTTATTTTCGTGACAGACAAACCACACACTCCACGTGATACGTCCTCGGGAACATATCAACGGGGCAAATTGCGGTGATCTCATAACCCTTTTCAACCAAAATCTTAACGTCACGCGCCTGCGTAGTGGGGTCGCACGAAATGTAAACGATCTTTTTGGGCAGAAACTTTGCCACCGTTTCCATTGCAAAGCCGTCAAGCCCTTTACGCGCGGGGTCAAGGGTGATGATAGAGGGCGAAAAGCCCTTTGAAAGAAGCTCGTCGCTTACCTTACCCGCCTCGCCGCAAATAAACTCGCAGTTGTCAATTCCGTTTAATAAGGCGTTTTCTTTTGCGTCCTTAACCGCGTCGGCAACAATCTCAATTCCCACCGCTTTTTTAACAAAAGGAGCAAAAAACTGCGTAATCGTGCCGGTACCCGAGCACAAATCGAGCAAAATATCGTCTTTTGTGGGCGAAGCAAGCTCAAGCGCCTTGCTGTAAAGCCTTTCAACTTGATAGGGATTTATCTGGAAAAACGAAAGGGTGGAAACGTTGAATTTGAGGTCACCGATAAACTCGGTAAGCTTTTCCTTGCCAAACATCGCAACCGATCGGTCACCCAAAATCTCGTTACCGGGCTTGCTGTTTACGTTTACAACAACGCCCGAAAGGGAGGGAATAGCCTCCTTGAGTGATGCAATAAGCTTGTCAAGGTGAGGAATCTTCTCACTTGTTGCAACAATTATAATAACTGTTTCACCGCTTTTAACGCCCGTTTTTCCGCCAACGTGACGTATAAGCCCCTTTAAACTTTTTTCATCGTAAACCGAAACGTTATTGTCGTTTATCCATTTTCTGAAAACGGGAATAACGTTATTGAACACCTCGTGATGAAGCGGACAGCCGTCAATATCAATAACGTTGTGCGAGCGGCTTCTGTAAAATCCTATTTTAACCTCTCCGTTTTCTCTTGAAACGGGGAACTGTACCTTATTTCTGTAATTTTCCGTTTTGGGTGATGTCAAAACGTCGCTAACGGGAAAATCAATTCCCGCAATTCTCAAAAAAGCATCTTTGACAAAGCCTTTTTTGTATTTAAGCTCGGTATCGTAATCAAAATCTGCAAAGCAGCAGCCGCATTTGCCGCCGTGAATGCAAAAATGCTCACGCCTGTCGGGCGACGGCGTGATTATTCTTTCAATCTTTGCAAACGCAAAGCTTTTCTGAAGCTTTACTATTCTCAATTCGCAAAGGTCGCCTACAACTCCGCGAGGCACGAATACCGCCATACCGTCAACACGCGCAATGGCGTTGCCGCCATAGGATACGGCGGTGATTTCTGCGGTTACCAAATCGTTTTTCTTCATTAAATATACACTTCCGGTAAAACTTTCATAAATTCAATGTTTTCATACGCTTCGTTTTCAAGCATTACAAAGTCAACGGCCTTTTCTGCCTCAATTATCTCATCAAGCTTGGGATTGGTTTTGGGGTGCTTGGGGGTAAATACCGTGCAGCAATCCTCGTAAGGCAAAATTGAGGTTTCGAAGGTGTCGATTTTTCTTGCAATGGTTACGATTTCGTTTTTATCAAGACCGATAAGCGGCTTGAATATCGGGACCTTTGCCTCTGCCTCGGTGCAAATCATTGCGCCGAGAGTCTGCGAAGCAACCTGACCGAGGCTTTCGCCGCTTATAAGACAGCCGCAGTTGTATTCAAGAGCAAGACGAGATGCAATTCTCATCATTGAACGGCGTAAAATAATGGTTGAAAGCTCCTCGGGGCAGTTATCGCGGATTGCCTCCTGAATTTTGGTAAAGGGAACGATGTTTAAGTTGAGCTTTTGCTCATAGCCGGCAATCTTTTGGCAAAGAGTTATTACCTTTTCCTTTGCAAGCTCAGAGGTATAGGGGTAAGAAAAGAAATGAATGCCGTCAACCCACATGCCTCTTTTTGCCATCATATAACCCGCAACGGGGGAGTCAATACCACCCGAAATAAGTAAAAGCCCTCTTCCGTTTGAGCCGGTGGGCATACCGCAGGCGCCCTCAAACTCGGTACAACGCAAGAAGGCTGAATTATCTCTTATTTCAACGGTAACGGTAACGTCGGGATTGTGCATATCGGCGGAAAGGTGCGGATATTTATTTAAAATAAACTCGCCGAAATGACTGCATATCTGGGGTGACTTCAAAGGAAACTTCTTGTCGGAGCGCTTTGCGTTTACCTTGAAGGTCTTTGCTCTTAAAAGTTCCTCGCCGATAGCCTCGGGGAGTGCCTCCTCAATAGCCTTAATATCCTTTTGAAGCTCGTAAGCAAAACTGAAATTTATAATTCCGAAAACCTTTGAAACAGCGCTTTTAACTGCGTCGAGATCAGCGTTTTCGTCTTTAAGACTCAAAACCGCCGTTGATTGTGCTGTGTAAAAATCAAAACCTCCGAAGGGAGAAAGCGCCGCCTTGAGTGACTTTAAAAGAAGTGCCTCAAAGTGATGCTTATTAAGGCCCTTAAGAGCCATTTCTCCGTATTTTAAAAGTATAATCTTTTTCATCGTTTACTCCTTAATGCTTTTTCTTGAAATAGTCAACTGCGTCTGAAATTGCGTTACAAAGATTGTCAACCTCGTCTTTTGTATTCTGAACACCAAAGCTTATTCTTATTGCCGATTTTTGCCTTTCGGGCGAAAGATTCATAGCCTTTAATACGGTTGAATGACCGCCTTTGTTTGATGAGCAGGCTGAGGCGGGGGAAACGTAAATATCTCTGTCTTGTAAAAATCTCACAAGCACCTCCGAGGGTATTCCCACAACCGAAATATTCAAAACTGCGTGCGATGAATTGTCGCAGGTATTAGAGCAAACGCCGCCTATATTGTAAAGCCCTGAAAGTGCATAGTAAAACAACTCGTCATAATGCGCCTTGATAGCCGTAAAATCCTTGAAATGCTCGTCAATTGCGGCGCTTAAAGATGCTATTGCAGGCACGTTTTCGGTGCCGCTTCTTAAATTCTTTTCCTGACCGCCGCCAACGATTATAGGCTTTAATAAAACGTCCTTTGAAGCAAAAAGAGCGCCAACTCCCTTTAAGGCGTTAATTTTATGACCGCTTACCGAAATGAGATCGGCTTCCTTTTTCGAGGGAAGCTCCGTTTTGCCAAACGCCGCAACGCAGTCGGAATGAACAATTGCCTTTGCGCCAACTCTTTCGAGCGCGGGCTTTACTGCAAAAAGATCGTTTCTTGCACCGGTTTCGTTGTTAATAAGCATAAGCGAAACGAAAACCGTTTTTTCGTCTATTTTGCTTTCTATTTCTTCCTTGGTAATTCTTCCGTCGGAATTGGGCTCGAAATAACAGATCTCAAAAAAGTCTGCCCACTCCTTGAAAACGGCTGAAACAGATGCGTGCTCCGTGGAAGAAAGCAAGACCTTGCCTCCGCGCTTTGCAAGCCTTTTTAAAACGCCTGAAATTGCAAGATTGTTTGACTCCGTTCCGCTTGAGGTAAAAACTACCTCGTCGGGTGTAAAACCCTTTGCAAGTGATGCAAGCTTTTTTCTTGCCGCCTCCTCCGTTGCCTTTGCTTGCTGACCGAGCTTATGTATTGACGAGGGATTGCCAAAGTAATCCCTCATAGCTTCTGTTGCGGCCTTGATTGCCGCATCGCATACGGGAGTTGTAGCACCGTTATCGAAATATATCATTTTAACACGACCTTATAAAGATACATAATAATACATTATATATTTTATCATAAACAACGGTAAAAATCAATTACGTTTGTTCATTAAAAAAAGTTTTTGTATTTATTCCGAAAATCTCTTGCATTTGCAACGGAAATTTATTATAATAGTTTAAAATTTCCAAAAGTAAAAAAACATTAAAAAGGTGACGGTCATGACAGTAAGAGAAAGAATGCAAAAGGTTCTTAATTTTGAAAAGCCCGACAGACTTCCCGTATTCGAGCTTTCCGGCTGGTGGAATAAAACCTATGAAAACTGGTTTGAGCAGGGAATAGATAAGGATGCCTTCTGGAGAGACAGCTACAGCTATATGGGAATGGATAAGCATCTGGGTCTTTTTATTCCTTCCGAAAACGAAAATTACGATTATAAAAACGGTGGCGGAAATATCGATAAGGAATCCGATTATGAGCCGTTTAAGGAGCGTTGCCTTTTTCCCGCCGGCTACGTCAAAAAAAATGAGGAAACGTTTAAGTTCGTAGCTTACGGCCACGAGCTCGGAAACTATTCCGTTTGGCTTAATTTCCAGGGATTCTTCTGGTTTCCCCGCACCGTATTCGGAATAGAAGGTCACCTTTACGCCTTTTACGATTACCCCGAGTTGATGAAGCGAATGAACGCCGAATATCTTGACTATCTTATGGCAGAGCTCAACGATTATTTCGCCATAGATATCCCTGATTTCGTTGTAATTTCCGAGGATATGTCATACAATCACGGTCCTATGTGCTCGAAGGAGCAGTTTGACGAATTTCTTGCTCCCTATTACCGTCCTCTTGTAAAAAGACTCAAGGAGCTCGGAATAAAGGTGCTTGTGGATACCGACGGAAATGCAACCGATATGATCGACTGGTTCTTGGAGGTCGGAGTCGAGGGCTTTACTCCCAACGAGCGCCGTGCGGGAACCGATATTGTAAAGATACGTGAAAAATATCCCAACCTGCTTTTGATGGGCGGCTTTGATAAAAATATAATGAATCAGGGCGAAGAGGCAATAAGAGCGGAATTTGAGAGAATTTATCCCGTAATGTGCCAGGGTGGATATATCCCCGGCTGCGATCATCAGACTCCGCCCCAGGTAACAATTCATAATTATTTTGAATATCAGCGCGTCCAACGAGAATACTGTAAAAAAGCAGCTGAAAATTTCAGCTCCTCGAAAAATGAGGAAAAATAACTTAAAAGAAAGAAAAATTTAATATATTTGAAAATATTTTTAATTTACCCCTTGCTTTTTTTGGAAATATACTGTATAATATTAAGGCTAAAACTCGGACAGTCCTCTGCAATGCTCTGCACGAATGTCGCGGGAAAAACGGAGGAATAAAAATGAGTGACATTATCGCAAACTTCACAAAAGAGCAAATGAAATCCGAAATCACCCCTTTCAACATCGGTGACACGGTAAAGCTTTCCCTTAAGATTAAGGAAGGCTCCAGAGAAAGAATTCAGGTATTCGAGGGTACTGTAATCGCAAGAAGCGGTAGCGGAATTTCTGAAACCTTCAAGGTTCGCAGAGTTTCTTACGGCGTAGGCGTTGAAAAGACCTTCCCGATCCATTCTCCCAACATTGAGAAGATCGAGGTTACCAGAAAAGGTAAAGTCAGACGTTCCAAGCTTTACTATCTCAGAGACAGAGCTGGCAAAGCCGCAAAGACCAAAGAGCAGATATAACCTATGCAAAGGGGGCTTTTCCGAAAGTCCCCTTTTTCATTTTTTTAGGCGGTGGGAATATAATGGAAAATAACGAAGAAAAAATCGAAAAAACTGCCGAAACCGTCGAAATTGATATGGACCAGAAAGCAGACAACGCCGCTGATTTAACAAGCGGCGATACAGTCGTTTTGGAGGATATGATTTCGTTTATACCCAAGGAAAGCGTGCAGCAAAATCTTACTGTTGTTTTTGATGCAAACGGCAATTCCGCTGATTTGGAAGAACAGAGTGAATATATAAAGCAATACGAAAAAACTCAGACTGAACGGGCAGATGAACTTACCGAGAAGATATATTCAAATCTTGAACTTGAAGATTTGAAAACGCCCGACGAAGAAGAAAAAAATAGCGAAAAAACAAAATCCAAGTCGGATAATTTCATTATGGATTGCGTTGAAATGCTTGTTTTTGCGGTAATTTTCGTTGTTGCGCTTTTCACCTTTGGCTTCCGCAACGTTTTTGTTGACGGCGAGTCGATGGTTCCTACACTTCACGATAAGGATATGCTTCTTATCACCGACGTTACAGACTACACCTACGGTGACATTATTGTTTTTATACCCGAAAATTACGAGAACGATTTCAGACTTCAAAAGCCCTTTATAAAACGAGTAATTGCTCTTGAGGGCGATAAGGTTTATATTGATTATCTTGAGAACATCGTATACGTAAACGACGTGGCAATTGACGAGCCTTATATAGGCAACGTAATAATGAACAGCATGGATGATGATACCCAATACCCCATAATTGTTCCCGAAAATCACATTTTCTTTATGGGCGATAACAGAAACGGAAGCTGGGACAGCCGCGCAACTGCTGTCGGAACCGTAGATGAGCGTCATGTTATGGGCAAGGTAATCCTTCGCCTGTTCCCGTTTGAAAGCTTCGGAAGGGTAGAGTAATTATGGGTGATACCGAAAAGATAAATTGGTTTCCGGGGCATATGGCGAAAACCCGCCGCATGATAGAGGAAACCGTTTCAAAATGCGATTTAGTTGCTGAGGTTGTTGATGCAAGAATACCAAGAAGCAGCAGTAACGGCTATTTAAAGCAGTTTATTGAAAACAAGCCCAGAATAGTAATAATAAACAAAAGTGACCTTGCCGATCCGGCAATGACTGAAAAGTGGCAGAAAAAGTTTATATCTGAGGGCATTTTCCCCATTGTAACCGACTGTAAAAGCAAAAAAGGCTTAAACAACTTTTTCCCGCTTTGCGCAGAGCTTTTAAAGGATAAAAACGAACGCTTAAAGGCAAGAAATCTCACAGGAATTACCACAAGAGTAATGGTAGTAGGCATTCCCAACTGTGGAAAATCTACCTTTATAAACGCAATTTCGGGTAAAAATATTGCCAAGGCAGAGGACAGACCCGGTGTAACTCGCGACGTGCAGACAATCCATGTTAAAAACGGATTTGACCTTTTTGACCTGCCCGGAATGCTTATGCCAAAGCTTCCCGATCAGGAAACTGCGATTAAGCTTGCAGTAACCGGAGCTGTAGGTGAAAACGCGTTTGATTACGTTGAACTTGCGCTTAAATTTTGCGATCTTATGAAAAAAGTAAAGCCATCGGCCCTTGCCGAGCGTTACGGAATAACCGTTTCGGGTGAAGATACCGCTGTTGATATACTTTCTGCCATAGCAAAAAAGCGCGGATTTTTAATAAAAGGCGGAGAGCTTAATTATGAGCGTACCGCAATAATTTTACTTGACGAATTCAGGGGCGGAAAGCTCGGAAGAATAACACTTGACGAAATTGAGTGATAAAAATGGCTGATATGTGGCAATATGAAAAGGAAGCTATGGGCTACAATTACAAGCTTATAGCAGGAATTGACGAGGCAGGCAGAGGTCCTCTTTGCGGACCTGTTTGCGCCGCCGCGGTAATATTGCCCTTTGAAGTTGATATTCCCGGACTGAACGATTCAAAAAAGCTTTCCGAAAAGAA
>JAZRNU010000051.1:0-8856 GCA_045648325.1 Eubacteriales bacterium
AGATGAGGTCTTGTTAATTACCTGATAAGCGCCCTCAAAGTCGCACTCTTTTATTTTGTTTATGAATTCGGGAATGTGAATTTTAACGGGACAGCCGTCAACACAGGGCATATTTTTGCAGTTTAAGCAACGCATTGCCTCGTCGATAGCGGTTTCCTCCGAGTAGCCGAGTGCTACCTCGTCAAAGTTATGAGCACGAACCTCTGCCTCCTGTGAGGGCATGGGGTTACGGGTAAGCGACATATTTGCCTTTGCCATTTTACTTTACCTCCTTGTTGAAGAGATTGCAGGTTTCCTCGTATGCGTGGCGCTCGAAATCGGCATACATTCTGCCTCTCGACATCGCCTCGTCGAAATCTATCTCCTAGCCGTTGGAATCGGGGCCGTCAACGCAGGCAAACTTGGTTATCTTCTTGCCGCAGGGGGACAAGGTAAGACGGCAGCCGCCGCACATACCGGTTCCGTCGATCATAACGGGGTTCATAGATACCGTTACGGGAACGCCGTAGGGCTTTGCGGTTGCAACTACGAACTTCATCATGATAAGGGGACCGATGGTGATGATCATATCAAACTTCTCGCCTGCTTCAAGCATTTCTTTAAGCGGAACGGTAACGTTGCCGTGTCTGCCGTAGGAGCCGTCGTCGGTCATGACAATAAGCTTATCGGAGCTTGCTTTGAATTCGTCCTCAAGAATAACGATATCCTTGTTTCTGAAGCCTACGATGCTTACGGTTTCAATGCCCATCTCGTGAAGTGCCTCAACGATAGGCATTGCAATGGCGCAGCCAACGCCGCCGCCAACAACGCAAACTCTTTTAAGACCGTCAAGATGAGTGGGAACACCCAAAGGACCTACGAAATCCTCAATAAAATCGCCTTCCTCTTTCATGGAAAGCTTTTTGGTGGTTCCGCCGACGATCTGATAAATTATCTTAACAGTGCCGTTTTCGGGGTTGGTTCCGGCAACGGTAAGAGGAATTCTCTCTCCGTCTGCATCAACGCGAAGGATTATAAACTGACCGGGCTTTGCCTTTCTTGCAACGAGGGGTGCTTCGATCTGCAATTCAACTACTGCGGAATTAAGCACTCTTTTTTTAGCTATCTTATACATTGCACATCTCTCTTTACTTTATTTTCTTGGAAATTACATAGTTATACAAACAACATTATAACACGTTTTTTTCAACTTTTAAATAAACAAAAAGGTATATCCCTATTTACAAAAGTATATACCGTCTAAATAACGGCAATGCAAAACGCATTGCCGTTACGGACTGTTATTTTATATGCTCTCTTTTCGACGCGATAAGCGCGTTTATAAAGTTTTTATCGGTTTCCGAGAAGGTGTAATTTTGCTTGAAAATAAGCATATCTCTGAAGTTTTTATCTCCGTCCTTGCATTCCTTCTGAACGAGCCCGAATCGGGAAAGCACCTTCTCCGAAGCGGGAGAAACCCACATAAAGGTATTGTGATTTTCCGAAAGCAGATCGAGCTGGCTCGCTCTTTCAAAAACGCATATTCTCCTTAAAGAAACCTCGTCAGCCGCTTCCTTCTGGTTTTTTACCATAGGAAAGCTTGGAACGTAGGGGTTATCGTGAACGATTTCGATATAACCGTCAAGGTCCTTTACCGAAAGGTCTTCCTTTGCGGCAAGCGGGTGCTTTTCGCTCATTATAACAAGCTGTGAAAAGTCGGCAATAACCTCGTAGCAAAGCTCCTTTTCGGCAAGCGTTTCCTTTATAAAATCATCGTATTGCTCGGCATAGCGGATAATTCCGAGCTTGTAGTCGTTATCAATCACGTCGTTTATCGTTCTGCCCGCGTCGGTTTCCTTGTAAACGATTTCGGCGGTATCCTCGGTTATGGTTTGCGAAAACCTTGTAAACGCATCGGAAATATAACAGGCGCAGGGAACCGAAATCGAAAGCTTTTGCTTTTTGGGAAGCTTTTGATTGTATATCTTTTCAACCTGATCTATTTTACGAAGAATTTCCTTTGCGTAAGCAATAAACTCCTCACCCTCGGCGGTAAGCACCATTCCCTTTGCGGAGCGGTTGAAGATTTCAATTCCGAGATCGTTTTCAAGCTCACGTATAGAGCGGCTGATATTGGGCTGTGCGGTAAAAAGAAGCTCCGAGGCCTTGCTCACAGAGCCAAGCTTTGCAACCTCAACAGCGTATTTTATGTGTAAAATATTCACGTGTCAACGCCACCTATAACAATTTTGATATATTGTATCATATTTTTACCTTTTTTGCAAGGTTTAGCAAAAAAATAAGGCTTTGATTTTAAAAATCAAAGCCTTTAATTCATCTTTCCTCGCAAAGACAGACCGCCTCGGCGGCAATGCCCTCTCCCCTGCCGGTAAATCCGAGCTTTTCCTCTGTGGTTGCCTTAACACTTACCTGCGAAAGAGAAAGCCCCAAATCAGCCGCAATATTTTTTCTCATTTCCTCAATAAACGGCGCGAGCTTCGGACGCTGGCATATAACGGTACTGTCGATATTGTTTACAGTAAACCCTTTTTCCGCAAGAAGCGCTCCCGCGCGGCGAAGAAGTATTCTGCTGTCGATATTTTTAAATTCATCTGAATTATCGGGAAAATGCGAACCTATATCCCCAAGTGCCGCCGCCCCCATAAGAGCGTCGATTATCGCATGAATAAGCACGTCAGCGTCACTGTGACCAAGAAGCCCCATCTCGTATTCAATCTCCACGCCGCCCAGAACAAGTCTTCTTTCGGGCACAAGACGGTGAACGTCGTATCCGCTTCCTATCCTTAACATTTCAACTTCTCCTTTAAAGCTCTGCTTTTTCTTTTCTGAGTTCTGCAATCGCCTTTGCAATAACAAGGTCCTCGGGCGAGGTTATCTTTATATTAAAGGCATCGGAGAAAACGGGGGTTACGGTGTGTCCCATCGACTCCATTACGGCGCAATCGTCGGTTGCCGCGGAAAGCCCGAGCGAAATTCTTTTAACCGCCTCCGCGTAGCTCGTTTTCTCAAACGTCTGCGGCGTTTGCATTGCAACAAGACGGCTTCTGTCAATGGTTTTTGCTATCTTTCCCTCTGCATTTAACTCCTTTATCGTATCGGTAACCTCCTTGCAGGCCGCGGCGGCGCCGTCTTTATATGCCGCACGGCTCACCTCGTCGATTATGAAAGGCGAGATAAAGGGTCTGTCACCGTCTGCAACGGCAACGAACCGTGCATCGTCGGGAATTGCCGCAAGTCCAAGCGATACCGATTCAGCCCTGCTTTCACCGCCGGGAACAACCGCCGTGAGCTTTTTAATGCCGCATTCTCTTGCAAGTGCGTAAATGTCGCCCACAAGCGAGCGTCTTGCAACCACCACAACCGAGGTTATCGTTTCGGCCTCCTCATAGGCCTTTAAGGTGTGAGCTATTACGGGAAGCCCCTCAATTTCAAAAAAGAGCTTATCCTCGCAAACGTTTTTCATTCTGCTCCCCGAGCCTGCCGCAGCAATTATCGCAACGGTCTTTGGGTATTTATTTTCTTTTTTCCTTGTTTTAAAAAAGCAAAATTCCATTTTCACCATGCTCCAAAGTTAAAATAAAAGGTCTGCCTTATAAAATTTTCAAAAGCAGACCGTTTTAAAATTCCTTTTTATTCCACGGTTGCAAGAAGCCTTGCTTCCGCCTCCGCCTTCTCAACACCGCAGGAAAGCATAATTTCAGTAATGAGCATATGTCTTGCGCTCAAAAATATCTTGCGTTCACCCGACGAGAGAAGCTTTACGTTGTTTCTTCTGTAAAGATCACCGTAAACGGCGGCGGTTTTAAAAACGTCACCCTCGCGAAGAAGCTCAAGATTTTTTCTGCAGCGCTTGTTCCAGTTTGGCTCCTCCTCAACCTGAAGCTTTGAAAACTCCGAAATTGCGGCGGTCATTTCTTCAAGCGAAAGCACGCTTCTCAAGCCGCTTTGCTTTGCCGTCATAACCGGAACCGAAACCTTTATTCCGCTCAATATTAAGTTGACGACGTAAAACGGTCTTAATCCAAAACCGTTATCCTTTGTTTCAATTTTTTCAACTATTCCCGCGCCCTGAAGAGGATACAGGACCTTGTCGCCGCACTTAAACATCTGACTACATCCTTAACTCATAATTGTCCATCTCTATTATACAACTTTTTCTATGACAATTCAAGGGTGTATCTCAATTTTTTTCGTTTTTTCTTTGGCTGTTACCGTTTTATTCAGCTATAGCTTAAAAAATTACTGCCGCAAGCATTTTAAAAGCCTGCGGCAGAGAGGTTATTTTTTCTTTTTCAAATCGCCTATAAGCGTTGGCAAATACATAACAAACGCAATAAGGGCGATTATGGGAAGAAGCAAAAACAAATAAACGAGCGGAAAGGGGCAAATATTGTAAAATATCTGCAAAACGGGGTTGATGCTTGCGTCAACGGTGAACATATAGTTGGGGTAGCCAAGCTCAAGCACGTCGATAATCAGATTTGCGCCGTGTGCCAGAACGGCAAACCCGAAAAGAAGTGCTGTGCATTTGAAAATATCCTTTAATCTCAACTCGATAAATCCGAGCGTTCTTGCGCATATTCCAAAGGCAACGATTATTGCGTGCTGCAAGTAAAATGTGATATTATCAAGATCGTATATCGGTGAGCCCATAAAATGAACGGTGGGAATAAGCACCGCCATAAGCGCGCCTACGCCGCCGTAGCAGTAGGAAAATGAATAAAGCAGATGGCTTTTCAGCACAACCGCAAGAAAGTTCATTATAATTCCGATGCTGCAAAGATGAAGCGGAAGCTCATTCCATATATTGAAATAATCCTCGCCGGAAATTCTTATCATTCGCAGAATATAAATAAAAATGTTACCGAGTGAAAGCACAAAAAGAAACGCCGTTTTGGTTTTTTCGCTCTTTTTTCTGAAAATGAGGCTTAATACAACGGGGAAAATTGCAACAAAAGCAATGATTACAAAATGCCATAAATTAAAATATTCAATATTCCAGTTCATAGTTGCCCCTTTCTTTTACCGCAATATGATACCATAAACGACATCTTTTTGCAAGTTTTTTCTTTAATTTTAACCTTTCTGCAAAAATAATGAGGAGGCAAGACTGCCTCCTCACAGGTTATTATTTATTTTTCTTTTTCTTTTTTGCAACCACAATAACCGCTGTTACAGCCGCTATAAGGGCAACCGCCGCGGCAGCCGCTCCTATGATTATCGTGCTTGTTTTCAAGGCGCCGTTCATTGCCACCTCGTGAACTCTCACAACGTAGGAAGAAAGAGCTTCCTCGTTTTCTCCAATGAACAAAAGTCTTACCGAGGTTATGCGGTCAATTCCCGCAAAGCCCGAAAGATCGTAGCTTACCGTTGTCTTTTTGCCGGGAGCCACCACCGCCGATGCGGTTATCATATCGTCGTCGGCACAGGCAACGAGCATTACCCTTACGTTATTCGTTACTCTTTCGTCGATTTCAACGGTTGCGTTGTAAACGGGAGTTTTTGAAAAATCGGTGGGATTTCCAAAGGTGTAGGTAACACCTCTTGAAAGTGCGCCTGCGGCTTCGCTCAGAATAAAAGCAACAACACCGTCGGAATCAACCGAAGCCGATCCGCAGTAGTAGGTGAGATCCCAGCCCTGACGTGCCTCGTCCTGACGGTAATCGTCACCGTCAAGCTTTGCAAGAAGGGTCGTCTTGTAGGGTGACTCAACGTTTCCCGTCTTTGCATCGGTTTCAATTATATCACGAAGATCAAGCTTTGAAGCATCAAAGTTCGGAATAAGCTCATTCCACGAGGAAACGCCGAGAACTTCAAGTGCAAACGCGGTGTATTCAAGGCTCTTTTCAGTATCGATATATTTATATACGTCGTAGATAAGGCGCTTTTCACCGGGATCCTCGGTGGTGCCTTCGGCATTTTTACGAAGTCCCGTTCTGAACGCCATATCCGCCTCTGCCTTATGGTCTATCGGACGGTAATACTGGAACGAATCTATAACGTCGTCAAACATACAGAGATAATATGCATAGGCAAATGCCGCAGCCTGAATCAGCTCACCTCTCTGGGTGGAGGTGCAGTTAAAGCCCTGCTCGGTAAGTATAACTCTGCGGTTTTCGCCGTTATACTGATTGTTTTCCATTCTGAGATAATCGGTTAAAATGTGAATGTTTTTGAAGTTTACGTAGTCGCTCGAAACGGAGTCAGTTGCATCTCTGTCCTTCCAGAACTGCGGCTGTGCAAGAACCTGCGGATAAGCGTGATGTGCAACGTTCCAGTTGTAGTCGCTCGATGCCTTTGAATATGCCGAGATAACGTCGAGTATTACTCGGTTATCGTAGCGGTCTGTGGTTGTTGTGGGGAGCGCTCTGTCCCAAAGGGCATCAAAGCAGATATAGGTTTTTCCCTCTCCCGAAAAGCGTCTTACTGTGGTATCGAGTATTCTTACCGCTCTTTCGTAGTCGCGGATAAATTTATCAACGGGGTAATCGGCGCCCATATCGCACCAGGCATAGGCCGAGCCTACCTCGTTGCCCATAAGCCAGTTTACAACTCTGCCGTATTTTTTATCGGCTCTCGAATATCTTTCTACCCAGAAGGAAAGTGCCGCCTCAATCATCTCGCAGCCTTCCTTATCGGTGGTGTTAAGACCTATCGTGTTTCCGGTCATTGCGGCGTTGGGGTGGTAAAGAGGCTCGGTAACGCTGTTTTTACCGCCCGCATAGATAATAAATCCTGCCGTTACCACACAGCCCGAATCGGTAAGAGTTTTAACAATATTGTCAACGAGCTTGGCATAGCCGGTATTTATATAATAAGTCTTTCCTTTAAAGACATACTCTTGACCCTCCATATCTCTTGCAAAGGTTGCATGAAGCTGAATGCCGAGGTTTGAGTGACGGCTTCCGAGCGATGCCGCATCGGAAAATGCCGTTTCGGTGTGAAGGCCCTTAATTACGTCTATTTTGGGGAATTTAATGGGAGTTTCGGCTAAAACGTCGGGGTTTTCAACGAATTTTATCTCGTCCATAAGATAAACTGCGCCGTTTATCTCATAGGTTACTGCAAATTTATCGTAAACCGAGTCACCAAGGGGGATTACAAATTCAAAGCGTTCGGAAGAGGCAAGATCCTTTATTGCGCTTTTTCCCTCAATTGTGTTTTCCCAGATTCCGAGCTGATAAAGCTTGATAACGCCGCCCTCGCCAAGCACGTCGGGAGATACGGTGCCCGAAATCTTTATATTCTCTTTATCATCGGTGATTTTAATTACGTCAACCGAGCCCTTGTAATACATCTGTGATTTCAAGGTGGGTAAAATTCTGAGCTCAGTTACCTCATAGCTTCCGCTTGTGGCGTTTACAGCTTCAATTTTAAGGGCAGTAAGGGTGCCTGTAAAGGTAGAAACGCCGTTTAAAACAAGGTCGTAGACCTTTGCGGTTTCAGAGGGCTCAATTATAAATACGTAGCTCTTATCGTCGCTCCATTCGGGTGAGTCGGCAGTAGTCCACGAAACCTTAAGCTCCTTTGAATCGGTTTTGTTAGCCGCGTGGAAATAAAGAGTTTTGAGGATATTTATATCGAGAGAAAGCCCCTCCTCAATATAAGGAGTACCTGCGTTTATTGTAAATGCACTTTCCTCAAGGTTTGCGTAGTTCATGGCACTGTTTCTCCAAATCGACTGAATTCCGGTGTTCATTACCATTTCGTCAATAAACTCCTTTTCCTCCGCCGAAAGCACATCTGTGCCGTTTGCATTCGGCACAGCCGTTGCAACCGCAGGCAAGGAAAGCGAAAAAAGCATTATTGCCGCAAGAATAACCGACAAAATCCTTTTCATTAAAATCCCTTCCGTTTCATATATTTTTCTTTAATTTTAACATAAAAAAAGTTAAATTTCAACTGCAAAATATTGCTGCAAAAAATTGCTTTTAAAGTAAGGCCGCATTTGTAACGTTAAGGGTGCTTTCCTCAACAAAAAAGGTAACGTCAAAGCCCGAAAAAGCCACCTTGTATTCCCTTTTCCCTTCCTTTTCAAAGGCAGGACGCGGATCGCCCTCCAAAAACGCCTTTACCGCCGCCGCGCTTTCTCCAAGGGTTTCCTCGGTACCGTTCAAAAAGACTACCTCAAGATGCTTCTTTTTGGTTTCGGCGGTGTATCCTTCCGTTGCCTCGGGGTGGCAGTCGGTTATGGGAATATAGGGCTTGATATCGTAAATCGGGGTGTTATCCGACATATCAATTCCCGAAACGGTAAGCACCGTGCCCTTTTCCTTATCGTAGCGCACCGATTCAAGCTTAACGCAGGATATTGCAATGGGGTTTGGTCTGAACGGCGCGCGCGAGGCAAAAACGCCAACCCTCTTTTTGCCGCCAAGACGGGGCGGTCTTACGGTGGGCGAGAATTTTTCGGTTATGCTTTCGGAAAACTGCCATATAACCCAGATGTGCGAAAATTCCTCTATTCCGCGAAACGCCTCGGCAATTTTATATTCGGGCAAAAAGGTTATTTCCCCCTTTAATTCAGGAGAAAGTCCGCTTTGACGCGGCACGCCGAATTTCGTGGGAAAATCGGTGTGAATATATCCGATTATCTTCATAGCTCTTCACTCTTAAAATATGATGGATTTAGTATAACATATATCACCTTTGATTGCAATAAAAAAAGACCGCTTTAAGCGGTCTTTTTCCATTTATTCATTTAATCAGTCAACAAGCTCGTTGCCGCTTGCATCGGCAGTAAATCCGTTGCTCTTGCAAAGGTACAAAATACCCTCGATAAGTCCCCAGATGCCCGATACAGTCGAAAGAGTAAAGCAGGAAAGCACCGAAATAAGAAGCTGTGCTATTGCTTTG
>JAZRNU010000052.1:0-2835 GCA_045648325.1 Eubacteriales bacterium
CACGAAAATAAGAAACCGCAAAAGCTATTTCAGCGCAAAAAGCCTTTTGTCGCGTTTTTTAAATAAAATTCCCTTAATAGGTAAGCCGATACTTAATTTTCTTACAAAAATAAAGTTTATGCTCAAATATTCGATTTACAGAAGCAGCACGATGTTTGAGGATCTTGGCTTTACCTATCTCGGTCCGGTAAACGGAAACGATATAAAGGACGTTGAAAAAATCTTAATCAGAGCAAAAAGTATAGAAGAGCCTTGCCTTATTCACGTAAAAACGGTAAAGGGCAAGGGCTACGAAAAGGCAGAAAGCAATCCAAGCCTTTACCACGGCGTGGGAAGCTTTAACGTATCCGAGGGCGCTTTTGAAAAAAGCGGAGAAAGCTATACCGAGGCGTTTGCCGAGGCGCTTGTATCGGAAGCCGAAAAGGATAACGACATTTTGGCGATAACCGCCGCAATGGAGGACGGAACAGGCCTTTCGAAATTCAAGCAAAAATTCCCGAAAAGGTTTTTTGACGTGGGCATTGCAGAGGAGCACGCGGTAACCTTTTCGGCGGCACTTGCTCACGGCGGAAAAAAACCGGTTTTCTGTGTTTATTCCACCTTTTTGCAAAGATCGCTCGATCAGCTTATTCACGATTGCGCAATCATAAACGAAAATCTCGTAATAGCAATAGACCGCGCGGGCATTGTCCCGGGCGACGGAGTTACCCATCAGGGTATATACGATACCGTTTATTTAAAATCAGTTCCCAATATTACCGTTTATTCTCCGTCAACGTATTCGGAAATTAAAGAGTCGCTTAAAATGGCATTGAAAAACGGCGGTCTTACTGCAATAAGATATCCAAAGGGCGCAGAGCCCAAAATACCGCTTGAGGGCTTTGTGAACGGAAAAGACCATAAAATAAGATCGCAGGGCGGAAAAATCCTTCTTGTAACCTACGGCAGAGAAATTTTTGAGGTTTGCAAGGCGGCGGAAATTTTAAAAGAAAGCGGAAAATTTTGCGATATCCTTAAGCTTGATAAAATAATTCCGCTAAAAAAGGAGCTTGATATTTCAAGCTACGAAAAAGTAATATTCATAGAAGAAGGCTACAAAACGGGCGGAATAGGAGAAAGCTTTATAGCAGCTTATCCCGAAATAAAAAGCTACACCCACATAGCCATTGAAAAGCTGATATTGCACGGCACCGTCGCAGAGCTTATAAAAGAAGCGGGACTTGATGCCGAATCAATAGCAAAAACCGTTACAGAGGTAATTAAATGAGACTTGACGTAGCAGTTTCACTTCAATTTGATATGAGTCGTCAAAAGGCAAAGGAGCTTATTGAAGGTAAAAACGTGGTTGTTAACGGTAACGTTTGCGAAAAGCCCTCAAAAGAGGTTGACGAAGGCACGGTGCTTACCCTGAAGAAAAATCACGAATACGTTTCGCGCGGCGGATATAAGCTAAAGGGCGCAATTGAGGAATTTGGCTTGGCGGTTGAAAACACCGTTTGCATAGACATCGGCTCGTCAACGGGCGGCTTTACCGATTGCCTTTTACAGCACGGCGCAAAAAAGGTCTATGCCGTCGACGTTGGAACGAATCAGCTTCACAAAAAACTGAAGAACGATAACCGCGTCGTATCTCTTGAACAAACCGACGTAAGAGAGGTAACGGCAGAAACTCTTGGCGAAATGCCCGAGATTGCCGTTTGTGACGTTTCCTTTATATCGCTAAAGCACGTGCTTTGCCACGCCGCAAGACTTTGCAAAAGAGGCGTCTTTTTAATAAAGCCGCAGTTTGAGCTTGATAAGAGCGCGCTTAATAAGCAGGGCGTTGTTAAAAAGGAAAAGGACAGGCAAAAGGCAATAGAGCTTGTAAAGAGCTACGCAACGGAGGCAGGCTTTGAAATAAAGAAAATTGCCGTCTCGTCAATAACCGGCAAAGAGGGCAACGTTGAATATTTAATCTATCTTGAAAAAAGAGAGTGATAAAAATGAAAATAGCAATAGCGCTTAATAAAACAAAGGCGGGCGCAGAGGAAGCGGCGGCATCACTTGCAAAAATGCTTGATTGCTTCGGGGCGGAAATAATCACCGCCGATAACGACGATCCCGTTCTTTGCGACGACGGCTTTGACTTTATAATTTCCCTCGGCGGCGACGGAACGCTTTTGCATCTTGCGGGAATGCTTCTCGAAAAGGGTAAAACGACTCCGATTCTCGGCGTAAACTACGGTCACACTGGCTTTATGTCGGTAATCGACTTCAACGAATGCACCGGAGAGGATTTCAGACCCTATTTTGAGGAAAAGCCCGAAACGGAGGAGCGCTCGGTAATTTCGGCAAAGATAATGCGAAAGGGCAAAACGGTAACGCATTGCTTTGCGCTTAACGATTTCGTCGTGCTTCGAAGCAGAAAGGCTCACGCCTCGGAATATATCGTTGCGGCAAACGGCAAAGAGGTTTCAAGGCTTTTGGCAGACGGAATAATTTTTGCAACTCCCACAGGCTCAACCGCCTATTCTCTTTCGGCGGGCGGTCCGGTAATCGACCCGTCTATAAGCGCAATTATAGTAACCCCCATCTGTGCGCATAACCTTTTTGCAAGAACGATGGTGTTTTCTGAAAACACCGTGCTTAATCTCTCGGTTTCGGAGAGAAGCGACTCGGTAATTTACGCACAAAACGACGGCGTAACGGTAACCGACCTTTCCGACGGCGATGAAATCGAGATAAAAACGTCGGCGCAAAAGGTAAAAATAATCAAGCCCAAGGGAACAAGCTTTTTTGAAACGGTAAACAAAAAACTCAAATAACGGAGTGCCATTATGAAAAAGAGAAGACAAC
>JAZRNU010000053.1:0-5377 GCA_045648325.1 Eubacteriales bacterium
AATGATGATACGGTAGCACAGCTTTACTCAAATATCAACATCAAATACTGGAAACGCTTCGAAAAGGGAGAAATTGAGAAAAAGGATATTTTCCTTGCCAATATGGGCGAAAAAGGGCTTGACGCCGCTGCGGCACTCGTCTTTGAGCTTCGCAACAAGGGTCTTTCGGCAGAGTTTGATATTTGCGGAAAGGGAATGAAGGCACAGCTACGCTACGCTGATAAAAACGGTTACAGATACACCGCAGTAATCGGTGATAATGAAATAGAAACCAAAACACTTAAGCTTAAAAATATGGAAACCGGTGAATCGGAAGAAATCGCTTTTGACGGTATATACGACGCGGTTGTTAAAGGACGGTAATTGAAATGGCAGAAAAAATGCATGCAAAAAGAACTGCAAAATGCGGTAATTTAAGAAAATCCGACGTTGGAAGCTTTGTAACCCTTTGCGGTTGGGTAGCCAAAAGACGTAATCTCGGCGGCGTTCTTTTTATCGACGTAAGAGACGTTTCCGGTGTTTGCCAGATAACCTTTGACGATACCGTTGACAAGGCGCTTTTTGAAAAGGCAAACGGTGTAAGAGGCGAATATGTTATTTGCGTTAGCGGCACAGTCCGTGAGCGTGGAGGCGATGCAAATACCAAAATGGCAACGGGTGCAATTGAGGTGCTTGCTTCGGAATTAAGCATTCTTTCAAAGGCAGAAACCCCTCCCTTCGAAATCACGGGTGAATGCAATGCAAACGAGGAGCTTCGCTTGAAATACCGCTACCTCGATTTGAGAAGGGCAGAGCTTAAGGATGCACTCGTTTTACGCCACAGAGTTTGCAAAATCGCAAGAGACTACTATGACGAAAACGGATTTTTGGAAATAGAAACTCCCATTCTTTGCAAAAGCACTCCAGAGGGCGCAAGAGATTATCTCGTTCCCAGCCGAGTACATAACGGCTCCTTTTACGCACTTCCTCAGTCACCGCAGCTTTATAAGCAGCTTTTGATGGTTTCGGGCTACGACCGCTATATGCAGATTGCCCGTTGCTTCAGAGATGAGGATTTACGTGCTGACCGTCAGCCCGAATTCACTCAGATCGACCTTGAAATGAGCTTCGTTGACGTTGATGACGTAATTTCGGTAAACGAGGGCTACTTAAAGAGAATTTTCAAGGAAATCCACAACGTTGATATAGAGCTTCCTCTTATGAGAATGCCTTACAGAGAGGCAATGGACCGCTTTGGTTCCGATAAGCCCGATCTTCGCTTCGGCTTTGAAATAAAAGATATTACCGACGTTGTTAAAAACTCCACCTTCAAGGTATTTGCCGAGGCAGTTTCTTCAGGCAACACCGTAAGAGGTATAAAGATCGACGGATACGCCGATAAAATTTCAAGAAAAGAAATCGACAGCTTAAACGAATTTGCAAAAACCTACCGCGCAAAGGGCGTTGCATGGTTAAAACTTGCAAACGGTGAGATTTCAAGCTCGTTTGTAAAGTTTATCACCGAAGAGGAAAGAGATACAATCATTTCCGCATTCGATGCAAAGGATAACGATCTTATCCTTATCGTTGCCGATAAGCCCAAGGTTGTATTTGCTTCACTCGGAGCACTCCGTTGCGAGATAGCAAAGCGCTTAAACGTAATCAAGAAAAACGATTTCAAGCTTTTGTGGGTAACCGAATTTCCCCTCTTTGAATACGACGATGAGGAAAACCGTTACGTTGCAATGCATCACCCCTTTACCTCTCCCATGGATGAGGACGCGGAGTTTATTGAAACAGCACCCGACAAGGTAAGAGCAAAAGCATACGATATTATCTTAAACGGCGTTGAGCTTGGCGGAGGAAGCATAAGAATTTCCGATGAGGAGCTTCAGAAGAGAATGTTTAAGGCTATCGGCATAAGCGAGGACGAGGCAAGAGCCAAGTTCGGATATTTGCTTGATGCATTTACCTTTGGCGTTCCTCCTCACGGCGGAATGGCATACGGCCTTGACAGACTCGTAATGCTCATAGCCGATAAGCCCTCGATACGTGACGTTATCGCCTTCCCGAAGGTACAAAATGCGTCGGAGCTTATGACAGAGTGTCCCTCAGAGGTTCCCGAAAAGAGCCTTAAAGAGCTTGGCATAGAAATTTCAAAACAGGAAGAATAAAGGAGAAAAACAATGATCGAAGTAAGCCATCTTACTAAAAAATACGGCTCAAAGATTGCCGTAAACGACGTATCCTTTACGATACCCGACGGAGAAGTTGTAGGCTTCCTCGGCCCCAACGGCGCAGGAAAGTCAACCACTATGAATATCCTCACCGGATATCTTTCTCCCACCTCGGGCACGGCGTCCTTCAACGGATTTGACATCTACGATAATGCAAACGAGTGTAAAAAGCAGATAGGTTATCTTCCCGAGCAGCCTCCCGTTTATTTTGATATGACTGTTAAGGATTATCTTGATTTCGTTTACGATTTGAAGAAATGCGACCAGAAAAGAAGCGAGCATCTTGCCGAGATTATGGAGGTTGTAAAGATTAAAGATGTTTACAACCGCATAATTGGTAACCTTTCAAAGGGTTATAAGCAGCGTGTAGGCTTGGCACAGGCACTTATCGGAAATCCTTCGGTGCTTATCCTCGACGAGCCCACCGTAGGCCTTGACCCCAAGGAGATAATCGAGATACGTTCGCTTATCAAGCGACTTGGCAAAAGCCGCACGGTAATTTTAAGCTCTCACATTCTACCCGAGGTTCAGGCAGTTTGCGAAAGACTTTTGGTTATTTCCGACGGTAAGCTCGTAGCAGACGGTACTCCCAACGACCTTTCCAACGATTCAACCATCGCACATCGCCTCTCGATAAGAGTTGCAGGCCCCGCAAACGACGTTAAGAAGCTTATAAAATCAATTAACGGCATTCGTTACTGCGAGGAAACCACCAAGATCGAAAGCGAAGCGGTTGACTTCATAATTGAGTCAGAACCCAACATCGACGTAAGAAGAATGCTCTTTAACGAGCTTGCAAAGAAAAATTGGCCCCTTCTTGGCTTGAAGCCTCTTGACGCAACTCTTGAAGACGCATTTATCAGACTTATTGACAGCCCCAACAACAAAGCAGGAGGTAAAAAGAGATGACAGCGATATTCAAAAAAGAATTCCGTTCTTGGTTTTTATCTCCTATGGGATATATAATCCTTTTGGTATTCGGTCTTCTTTCCGAGGTTATGTTTATGATGCAGGTCACCACCGATGACCTTACCGGCTACTTCAACGGCCTTACAATGTTCGTTGCATTCATTATTGCAATTCTTTGTATGCGTCTTTTCTCCGAAGAAAGAAAGACAAAGACCGAGCAGCTTCTTTTAACGGCTCCCGTAAACCTTTTTGAAATAGTGCTCGGAAAATTCTTTGCAGCATTTGCGGTATTTTGTCTTTGCCTTGCCGAAACTCTTTTGGTAGTTATGGTTGTAGGCTTTGCAGGCTCACCCGACTGGGGCGTAATCTTCACAAGCTATTTGGGTTACTTGCTCCTCGGTGCCGCACTTATTGCAATAGGAACCTTCTTCTCATCGATCACCCAGAATCAGATCGTTGCCGCAATCGTAACCTTCCTTACCTTTGTAGGCCTTATGCTTTCAAGCAGCATTCTTTCTATAATTATCGGATTGTTTACTGCAGTGAATGCATTTACACAAACCGTGCTTACCGCAATAATCTACGTTATTCCCGTATTTGAGCGTTATTACGAGTTTGCCTACGGCGTTGTAAATATTTCAACCGTATTTTATTATTTGAGTGTAACAGCCGTCTTCCTTTTCCTCACAACCCGCGTGTTGGAAAAACGCAGATGGAGCTGATGAGAGGTGCCTGAAATGAATTTTTTAAATAAGCTTATGAAAAAGGATATCGAGAGCGGCTATGATGAAAAGGCTCTTAAATACCGTAAATACAAAATAGGCACCGTATCCACTCTTATCACGATCGGAGTTATAGTTGCAATAATCATTGCAAACGTGCTTTTAAATGTGTTTGTTGAAATGTTCCCCCTTAAAGCTGACCTTACCACCGAAAAGATTTATCAGCTTTCGGGCGATACCACCGAATATTTAAGCGGTGTTGACAAAGAGGTTGAGCTTATTGCCGTGCAGGACCTCGAGTATCTTGAGGAGCTTATGGCAACCTATATGGGAAGCTACTACAAAACAGAGTATCTTACCGAGCTTTTCAAAAACTTTGAGAGAAACACCGATAACGTAACTCTTACAACCGTTGACCCCACCTTAAACCCCACCTTCTTTACCGAAAGAAACATCACGGTTGACACCTCCTCCATAATGGTCGTTTACTGTAAGGAAACCAACCGTCATAAGATGATTGGTATAAACGATATAATTGTTACCGATGACAGCAACAAATCCGCACAGTTTGATGCTGAAAGAGCACTTACTGCCGCAATTATCTACGTAACTAAGGACGAGGTAAGAGATATTCACTTCCTCACCGGTCATGAAGAGGATACCGGAAGCTACCTCCAGGAATTTTTCAAAATGAACGGCTTTGGCGTAAACACCGTAACTCTTGATCAGACCGATGCTTTCAGCGAAAATACCGCTGCATTGGTTATTATCAACCCCAAAAAGGATTTCAGCGAATCAGAAATTCTTCTTCTCAAGGCTTATATGCAGAATTCCGACAAGGTAAGTGAATTCCACCTCGGAAGAACCCTTTACGTTTTCCTTGATAACAATGCACCCAATATGCCCAACTTCTATAAATTCCTTGAGGAATACTGCATTATTCCCGTTGACGAATACGTTGTTGATATGTCCTCCAAAGGCTCGGCATATTATTCCTTCTCTTCAAACGGAACCGCCCAGTCACTTCGTGTATTAAGCGCAAAGATGGTTCATGAATCTATCGGTAAAAATATTTCTCAAAAGGTAGTAGCCTTCGAGCAGTACACCAAATCCTTTACTCTTCTTGAAGCAAAGGGAGATATTTTAAGTGTTGAGGCTGTTCTTTCCACCTTTGATGAAGCATACACCAAGCCCATTCCCGCCGATGGAAAGACTGTTGACTCAAGCTACCTCAATTTCGATTCATCAACCGATAAAAAGGGCGAGAGAGTAATCGGCGCAATTTCCACCAAATATTTCTGGGACGTTGAAGAGCAGCAGAGATATACCGGCCATGTTGCGGTAATCGGCTCAAGCGCAATTATAAACAAATCGTTTATGACAAGCTCCAACTTCTCAAACAGCGAATACATTAAGGATCTTGTTAACTATACGATTGGCGATGAGTCTATTGAAATCAGCGTTATGCCCAAAAACCTTGCGGCTAACACCTTGAATATTACCTCAAACACGGTATATTGGCTTATCGTT
>JAZRNU010000054.1:0-1571 GCA_045648325.1 Eubacteriales bacterium
GATAATCTTGCTGCCGCCGAGAGTATATTCGCCATAAGGAAGACCGCCTGCGGGGAGACAGTCGGTAATAAAGCAGAGCTTTCTGCCCTTTACCTTCCAAAGTATATCGTAAAGCACGAGATTAACGTGGAAAGCGTCAACGATAAGCTCGCAGCTTACATCGGAATTAAGCGCGGCGGTAACAACGCCGGGTGCGCGGTGTGCAAGAGGAGTCATAGCGTTGAAAAGGTGGGTAACGTGACGCATACCAACCTCGGTAGACTTCATTGCGGTATCATAATCCGCACTGGTGTGGCCGATGGACATAATTACGTCGGTATCGCGGCGGATTTCCTTGATAGCTTCGAAATTATCGTCTTCTTCGGGAGCCAACGAGATAATGCTGATAATATCTGCGTATTCTTTAACAAATTTTGCATCGGGCTTAAGGATGTATTTAGGATCCTGTGCGCCCTTCTTTGCTGCGCTGATAAAGGGACCTTCGGCGTGAACACCAAGTATGGTGGAGCCTTCCCAGGTCTTGCTTTCTTCCTTCAATGCGCGGCAAACCTCAAGTGCTTTTTTAATAACCTTCATATCCACGGTCATTGTGGTGGGAAGGTAGCCGGTAACGCCGTTTGCCAAAAGACCTTTTGAAATTGTACGGATGCTTTCTTCCTCGCCGTCGCAAACGTCCTTGCCGAGATATCCGTGGATGTGAATATCGATAAGACCGGGAGCGACGTAGCCGCCCTTAGCGTCGATAACCTCAACGCCCTCGGGGAGCTTGTCTGCGGGAACGATGCCTTCGATCACATTGCTGTAAAGCAGTGCGCTGCCCTCAACAATGCGGTCCTTCAAAATGATTTTGCCGTTAATAATAGCCTTCATTTCAATTCTCCTGCATTTGCTGATTTTCTTTTTCGGTTTGTACACCAAACCGCATTCTACTTCGAATACGATTATAACAAAGGAATCCCGAAAATGCAATAGTTTGCGAAAAAAGATTGACACATAAAGCGAAATATTTATAATGAAATTAAGGTGTATTTTGTATTAAGGTGTATTATGAAAAAAATTATGTTTGTCTGTCACGGGAATATATGCCGTTCTCCGATGGCGGAGTTTATTTTCAAAAAAATGCTTGAGGATAATAATTTGACCGATAAATTTTTCGTCGCGTCCTCTGCTACAAGCAGTGAAGAGATTTCTTGGAACGGCGTCGGTAACCCCGTTTATCCGCCTGCAAGGGAGGAGCTAAAAAAGCACGGTATCGAGCCAAACGGTAAGCGCGCCACCCAACTAACCCGCGCCGATTATGAAAAATACGACCTTTTTGTCGGAATGGATTCGAATAATATCCGCAATATGCACCGCATTTTCGGAAGCGACCCGCAGGGAAAGATACGCAAAATGATGGACTACACTTCACGCGGCGGCGACGTTGCCGACCCCTGGTATTCCGACCGCTTCGACGTCGCCTATCGCGATATCTACGACGGTTGCTTGGCACTCTTAAAAGAATTGAATAAATAATGAGAGGTTTATATGAGGCTGCAGGGCGAGGCGTACAGCAAGAGATTACGGGATAT
>JAZRNU010000055.1:0-4155 GCA_045648325.1 Eubacteriales bacterium
ACAAAGCGGTATTTGGCGAATTATTTATCGTTATTTTCTTGGCGTTTACACCAATCGGTTTTGCATTCGGTTTTACAATTTTAACCTTACCGCAATTTTTAATTGCATTATTATTGGCTATTATAATTTTACCAATATGCGAACTTTTCAAGTTCATTAAACTTAAGGTGTAATTATGGAAAACAACCGTTTTAAGCAACAAATTGAATTTATTTTAGAATTAGATAAAGAGAAAAATATTCTCCGCCAAAATCATTTAACAGGCTATGTTAGACGTGAAAACGATGCCGAACACGCTTGGCACATGGCGATAATGGTGTATTTGCTTAAGGAATATGCCAATAAGGATTTTGATATTGCCAAGGCTATGATGATGGCGCTTATTCACGACGTTGTGGAAATCGACGCAGGTGATACCTATGCTTACGACGATGCGGCGCTTAAAAGTCAGAGCGAGAGAGAGGAAAAGGCGGCAAAGCGCATTTTCGGGCTTCTTCCGAAGGACCAGCGCGACGAGCTCACTTCCCTTTTTTACGAATTTGAGGAAGGGGTTACTCCCGAGGCAAGATTTGCCCGCGCTATGGATAATTTACAGCCGCTTTTGCTTAACGATTCAAACAACGGCGGCGACTGGAAGCTTCACGACGTAAACAAGGCGCAGGTTTTAAAGCGTCAGAGTCGCACCGAAAAGGGCTCGAAGGAGCTTTGGGAGCTTACCAAGGGGATTATTGAGAAAAACGTTTTAAAGGGAAACCTTAAGGAAAAATAAAACAGATGAAAAGGATTTTTTGTATTTTTATTGCGGCGGCGCTTTTGCTCTGCACGGTAGCTTGCGCGCCGAAGGGTGTTGACGTTTTTGCCGAGGCACTTTCGCTTACCGATTTCGGAGCAAGTCTTGAGGGAATGCCGTTTATGGCGCTTGGTGCCGGCATTTTCCAGGATTACAAGACCGTTCACGCAAATCCCACGAAGATTGCGGAT
Organism: Eubacteriales bacterium; assembly: GCA_045648325.1. Lineage (GTDB taxonomy): Bacteria > Bacillota > Clostridia > Oscillospirales > RGIG5299 > RGIG5299. Next base: position 982 of record JAZRNU010000055.1, read on the forward strand.
ATGCCGCTTGACTTAACCGCAATGAGTAAGGTTGTTTCAAAAAACACCGACGGGCTTAGTGAATTTTTGAAAAACGCGGCAAAAAGCTACGGATTTAAAAACGACTTTGACGTTTCCAAATACGACGTGGCCGACAGCTTGGACGGTGCTTTAGAGTTGATTTTTGCAGTTACCGGCTCTACCGATGGACTTTCGGAGGCAAAGGCTTCAGTAACAGCCGTGAGCGACGAGCTGAGGCCCGCACTTGCGAAATATCTTTCAAAAGCGGCAAAGGCTTATTCGCTTTATCACAATGCCGCCAAGAGTGTGTCAGACGATAATTACAGCAAGCTTCAGGACTACCGCTTCTGCGCTCCCGCAACCTCAAATCCCGAGCCTCTTGCAAACGCTTACAGGGTAAGCAGTCAGGTGAGCGAGCTTGTTCGCATTGCCGCGGGATTACTCATAACCGAAGCAGCCTCGGAGCTTGTAATTGCTCTGCAGAGCGTTTCCGCTCTCACCGTTAACGGTAACGCACTCACCGTTGACACTCCCGCAGGAAAGATAATTTTAGGTTCTTTGGAAAACGACAGCTACAGCTCACCCGATGCATTCTTGCTTATAGACCTTGCCGGAAACGACAGCTACAACGGCAGAGTTGCCGCGTCGATGGCAAAAAATAAGCCCGTTTCGGTGGTTATTGATCTTGCCGGAAACGACGTTTACGATTCAAAGAACGAAAACGTGCCGAGTCAGGGCGCGGGAATAGTCGGCGCAGGTCTTTTATTCGATATGGGCGGAAACGACAAATACACAGCCGCAAGAGCCTCGCAGGGCTTTGCTCTTCTCGGAGTGGGCGTGCTTTTTGATGCAGGCGGCGACGATGAATACAGCTCGGAGGTTTCCTCGCAATCCTCGGGATATTTCGGAATCTCGGTTTTGGCCGATATCGAGGGCAACGACAGCTATTACGCCTACGGCTACGCGCAGGCAAGTGCGGGATGCAGAGCGATGTCATTCCTTATAGACAAAACCGGAAACGATAAATATTTTGTTGAAACCTACGTTCAGCCCGGCTACAGCGATATGTATTACGGTCAGTTTCAGGCAAGGGTAAACGGAAATTGGTCGCAGGGCTGCGGAATGGGTAACCGAAGCGTTTCAACCAGCTCAAACGGTCTTTCCGGCGGAATTGCGGGACTTATTGATCTTGGCGGCGACGACCGTTATACGGGTTGTCTTTGGGTGCAGGGCACGGGATATTGGAGCGGCTACGGATTCCTTACCGATATCGGCGGAAACGATATCTACAATTCGCGCTACTATTCGCACGCAAGTGTTGCGCACTATGGCGCCGCGGCTCTTATAGATATCGGTGGCGACGATAAGCACCTTGTGCAATACAAGGAGGAGTCTATCGGCGAAGGAGCCTCCCTTGCCTTCGTTTGGGACAGAGGAGTTGCACTTCTTGCCGACGACGGCGGAAACGATAAATACGATTCTATGTATTATTCAATTGCCTCATCATGGTCGGAATATGACGACAGAGGCGAGGCCTTGCAGGATATGAGCTACGCCTTCTTTATTGAAACGGAAGGAAACGACGAATATCCCACCATGGCATCTCAATCCTTCGGCTGGGGCAGAGGCGGCTTCTTCTTCGATTTAAAGGGCGAGGATAAATACAGAGATAAATCTTATTACGACGGTCTTACAAGAACCGATACCGCCGGCATTTTCCACGATAGCGACAAGGGCGGTTACGTTTCCTTCTGGAAGGAAACAAGAGAAAAATCGGGAATGTAAAGGTATTATACGGCGTCCGATTTCGGACGCCGTAATTTTTTTTACAAATTATTAAAATTCTTCTTGAAACAGAGTTTAATATATGATAAAATAATTTCAATGGGTCAAAAAACGGCGTTTTTTGACGAATAAAAAATTTTGGAGGATTTTTATGAAGAACCTTGTCTATGACATTCATGACAAACCCAAATTCGGCAGTATGCTGATCTTTGCTCTTCAGCAGGTGCTTGCCATTTTGGCGGCAACCATCGCGGTTCCCGCTATCATCGGTAACGGTATGAGCCAGTCCGCCGCACTTTTCGGCGCCGGCGTTGGTACATTGGTTTACCAGCTCTTTACCAAATTCAACAGCCCCGTTTTCCTCGGCTCTTCCTTCGCATTCATCGGCTCGATGTTTGCAGCTTTCGGCGGTGCGGCTTCCGCTTCCGCAGGCTATGCAGGCATTATCATCGGCGCAATCTTTGCAGGTCTTGTTTACGTTGTTATCGCTCTTATCGTTAAGTTTGCAGGCGTTAACTGGATCAACAAGCTTATGCCCACCGTTGTTATCGGTCCCACCGTTGCTCTTATCGGTCTTTCTCTTGCAGTAAACGCAGTTAACGATCTTTCGGCAGGTAAGGTTTTGGTTGAAAAGGTTGATCAGGTTATCGTTGACGGTGCTATCGTCGATCAGGTATCAATGGTTTCCGGCTGCAGCCCCTACGTTGCTCTTATCTGCGGTCTTGCTACCTTGTTTGCAGTTTTCGCATTCTCCGTTTACGGCAAAAAGATGGCAAAGCTTATTCCCTTCATTCTCGGTATAATCGTTGGCTACGTTGTTGCTTCTATCTTCACCGTAATCGGCATTCTCACCGACAACGTTGCTCTTCAGGTTATCAACTTTGCAGCATTTACTGAAATGGAGATTTTTGCGGTTCCCGCATTCACCTTCGTTGAGGCTCTTAAGGGTGTTAAGGAAATCGACGGCTCCTTTATTGCTACCGTTGCAGTTGCTTACGTTCCCGTTGCCTTCGTTGTTTTTGCAGAGCACATTGCAGACCACAAAAACCTCTCCACCATCATTGACAAGGATCTTCTCGTTGAGCCCGGCCTCCATCGCACCCTTCTTGGCGACGGCGTTGGCTCTATGGCAGGCGCATTCTTCGGCGGTTGCCCCAACACAACCTACGGTGAGTCTGTCGGTTGCGTAGCTATTACTAAAAACGCATCTGTCGTTACTATTACTACTACCGCAGTTATGAGTATGATAATTTCCTTCTTCGGTCCCTTCGTTACCTTCCTTTCTTCTATTCCCAACTGCGTAATGGGCGGCGTTTGCATTGCACTCTACGGATTTATTGCAGTTTCCGGTCTTAAGATGATCCAGAAGGTTGACCTTAACGATAACAG
>JAZRNU010000056.1:0-3855 GCA_045648325.1 Eubacteriales bacterium
GCCATTTCAATAGGTGCAACAAGAGCACGGCAAGCGGGAGCAATGCCGTTTTCAATGGGACCCGAAATATCGGAGTTTGCACCGATAAGCTTTGCGCCCTTCAAAACGAGGTTTGTTGCTTTGGTAAGGGTATCTAACGTATAGGTTTTGCCCTCACCCACAACAACGTAATCGGGGTTTACGTCGTTCATCGTGCAGCCCACCTCATAAAGAGCGTGGGTAAGACCTGCCTCACCTATAACGTAAACCGAACAACCGGGCGCCTGATCCTTTAAAAAGCTTGCGGTTGCAAGTGCGCTGGTGTAGAAATGCTGCTCGGGGACCTCAAGTCCCATTCTCTTGAGCTTATACTGAAGCTCCAATGGGGTGTAGCTCGAGTTGTTGGTGAGAAAAAGATATTCCTTTTTCTCGGTGTTTAACCACTCAATAAACTCGGCAACTCCGGGAAGAATTTTGTTACCGTGATAGATAACGCCGTCCATATCGGAGATAAAGCCTTTTTTGGCGTTAAAATCAATTTTTGCCATATATTTTCACCTCTTAAAGTAATTTTGCAAGCTCTTTGCCCACTATTTCGGTTCCCTTTATGATCTGCTCATCGGAGGGAGTGGAGTAGTTTAAGCGGAATGCCGAAACGGGCACCGAGGGATCTGCCGCAAAGGCAACGCCGGGGACTATCGCAACGCAGTTTTCAAGAAGCACCTTCGAGAAAGCTATAACGTCAAAGCCCTTGGGAAGCTCTGCCCACATAAAGAGACCGCCCTCGGGGTCGGTGTAGCTTACCTTATCTGAAATACCCTTTGAGCTTTCCAAAAGTCCGTTTCTCATGAGAGCTGATTTTTTGCCGTAAAGCTCGCAGATTCTTGCAATATGGTCGTCGAGATCGTATTTTTCAAGATATTTGTCGGCAAGTATCTGGAAAAACTGGTTGGTGTGAACGTCGGAAACCTGCTTTGCAACCGTCATCTTTGAAATGATAGTCTTGTTTGCCGAAACAAATCCAAGACGAATGCCCGCAGAAAGGATCTTCGAGAAGCTTCCCGAATAGATAACTCTGCCCTCTGTGTCCATTGATTTGATGGTGGGCACGTCTTTTCCCTTAAAGCGAAGCTCGCCGTAGGGGTTATCCTCAAGGATAATTATATTATATTTGCAGGCAAGCTCATATATCGCTTTTCTTCTTTCAAGAGAAAGAGTCTTTCCCGTGGGGTTGTGGAAGGTGGGAATAGTGTAAAGGAAGCGCACGTTTTTCTCTTTTTTGAGTGCCTCCTCAAGCTTTTCGATTATAATACCCTCCGCGTCGGTTTCAACGCCAACGAGGTTTACGTTATAAGAGCGGAATGCGTTTAACGCGCCTATAAAGGAGGGGTCCTCGCAAAGCACGGTATCGTGCTCGTTGCAAAGCACCTTGCAGGCAAGCTCAATGCCCTGCTGACCGCCCGAGGTGATAATTACGTCATCGTCATCGGAAACGCTTTTGAATTTTGAAATAAGACGTGCCTTTACCTTTTCACGCAAAGGGGTATATCCCTCGGTGATGCCGTACTGAAGTGCAAGTGAGGGCATTGTATCGAAAATCTCTGCCGAAATCTCCTTCATTTCCGAAACGGGAAAGGATTCGGGAGCGGGGTTTCCTGCCGAAAAGCCTATCATCTTGGGGTCGGAGCCGTATTTGAGTATCTCTCTGATTGCGCTTGGCTTTAAGCCCGAAATTCTGTCTGAAAAAATGTAATCCATTTATATATTATCTCCTTTGGATAAAAAATCGCTTATTGCGGCAAAATTTTCAAGCGAAAGCTTTTCGCCGCGAACGTCGGCGTTTAAGCCCGCCGCCGCTATTGCGCCCTGCACCGTTTCCTTTGAGAAACGGGGAAAAGCGTTTGAAAGTGAGTTTGAAAGCTGCTTTCTTCTCTGGGCAAACGCCGCCTTTACTATTTCAAAAAAGAGCTTTTCGTCCTTTACCTTTACTGCCGGCTCCGAAAGCATTTCAAGCTTTATTACACTCGAGGTTACCTTCGGCGCGGGAATAAAGCATTCGGGAGGCACGTCAAAGAGCTTCGTTGCCTTGGCGCGGTATGCCACCGCGGCGCTTATTGCACCGCAATCCTTGTCACCGGGGGCGGAAACAAGTCTGTCGGCAACCTCCTTTTGCACCATTACGGTTATGGATTTTATATTTGCTCCCGATTCCAGAAGGGTGGTTATAACGGGAGTGGTTATGTAATAGGGTAAATTCGCGGCAACGTTTATTGCCTCACCGTTAAACTGCTCGTTTATAAGGGTGTTTAAGTCAAGCTTCATAACGTCGGCGTTTATAACGGTAACGTTTTCGCAATCGGAAAGGGTTTCCTCCAAAACGGGAAGCACGGCGCGGTCAATTTCAACCGCAACAACCTTTTCGTAGCATTTTGAAAGCTCGCGTGTAAGCACTCCAAAGCCGGGACCGACCTCAAGAACGTATTTCACGCCGTTTTCGGAGGAAGCCTCGGCGGTGCCCGAAACGACCTCGTCGGAGGTTAAAAAGTTCTGACCCAAGGTTTTTGAAAACCTAAAGCCGTAGCGCGCGGCAAGCCGCTTTATTTCATTTATATCTGTAAGCCTCATTTTATCTGCTCCAATATTTTCTGTCAAGACTGCGGTACTGAAGCGCCTCGGCAATATCTGCCTTGGTAACCTCTTTGTTACCGTTCAAGTCGCTTACCGTGAGGGCAATGCGAAGAATTTTGTCATAAGATCTTGCGGTAAGCGAAAGCTTTTCGAAAACGTTTTTCAAAAATTCCTCGCTTTGAGAGTCAAGCCTTGATGCCTCCAGAAGTGCCTTGCCCGAAAGACGTGCGTTTGACTGCACACCCGCCGCCAAGCATCTTTCCTTGCTTCTTTCTCTTGCCTCGATAACTCTTTTTCTTATACTTTCGGAGCTTTCGGCAGAAGCTCTGCTGCTCAAATCCTCAAAGGGCGCGGCAGGCACCTCAACGTGAAGGTCAAGCCTGTCAAGAAGCGGACCCGAAACGCGCTGTAAATAGTTTGAAACGGCGTCCTTACTGCAAACGCATTTTCGCGTGGGGTGGCCGAAATATCCGCAACGGCAGGGGTTCATCGCCGCAACAACGAGAATATCGGAGGGGTAAGAAACGGTTACGGCGGCTCTTGCTATTGAAATTTTGCCGTCCTCGAGCGGCTGACGGAGCACCTCGAGGGCGGTTTTTTGAAATTCGGGAAGCTCATCTAAAAACAAAACTCCGTTATGTGCAAGAGAAATTTCACCAGGTATGGGATTTCTTCCACCGCCTGCAAGTCCTGCCGCAGACACTGAATGATGAGGAGTTCTGAAAGGACGCAACGTTATCAAAGACTGGGAAGGCTTTATCAACCCCGATATTGAATACACCTTCGTTGTTTCTATGGATTCATTCAACATAAGCGGTGGTAATATCGTTGAAAGCCTTGAAGCAAGCATACTTTTTCCTGTTCCGGGAGGGCCTATCATTAAAATATTATGATTTCCAGCCGCGGCAATTTCCATAGCATACTTTGCAAAGCTTTGCCCTTTAACGTCAGACATATCAATCTCACACGACATTGAAGATATTCTAAACGCTTCTTCGTCGAACAAACATTCTTCAAGAAGTTTTGCCCCGTCAAGATGCATCAAAAGGTCAGAAACAGTTTTTACGGGATAAACCTTAATACCTCTTGCGGCGGCTGCCTCAGGAGCGTTTTCCTCGGGAACATAGATTTCTTTGAATCCGTTATCTCTTGCTGCAATAGCCATAGAAAGAACCCCTCTCACAGGACGTAACGCACCAGTTAGAGAAAGTTCGCCTAAAAAACATTTTCCCGAAAGATCAAATGAAA
>JAZRNU010000057.1:0-5104 GCA_045648325.1 Eubacteriales bacterium
GGTACTGTTTCTTTCGATGAATATCTTTTCTGGGCATACTACAACTATGCATATTATGATGCATACTACGAAAACTACTACTATTATTTCCAGACTTATTTCAAGGATACTCTTGACGACATCTATGATCCCGACGCAGAAAACCCCATTACCGTCAACGAATATCTCACCGACAGCCTTGTTTCAGATCTCAAGCAGCAGTTTGTAATTCTTAAGCTCTTTAACGATTACAACCTCTCCTTCGGCGCAGACGAAATCACCGACGTTGCTTCTTACTACAACTCTATGATTTCAAACTACGGTGAGACTACCGTTAAGAAGATCAGAGCACGTCTTGGAATGAACGAAACTCAGTTTAAGGAAATGCTCCGTTCTCTTGTTAAGATTGCGGTTGTTCAGGAACACCTCTTTGGCGAAGGCGGCAGCTTGGCAGTTACCTCTGAGCAGGCAAAGGAATTCCTCCTTGAAAACTACGTTCAGGTAAAGCACATCTACATTGGTTCTTCTTATAAGGTAACCGAGGACGGCACTACCACCACCAAGACCCGTACCGAGGCTGAAATGGAAGAGCTTATCAATAAGATCAAGAGCGAATACGAGGCTAACCCCACTCTTGAAAACTTCCTTAACCTCGTTGAGAAATATTCAGAGGATCAGGGTTCTGTAAAGACCACCACCTCAAACGGCGTTACCACCCACGATAAGACCTACTGCGCATCAAGCTACAACTCCACCTTGGGAGCACTTTCCGTTACCGAGTACGGCGGCTACGTTTACGACAAGGAGCACAACAGCTTCTACGATGAATTTACCGGCCTCGCAGATTCGCTTAAAACCAATGAAATCGGAAGCTGCAAGGTTACCGCAGCTGACGACAAGGTTACCGGTATGCATCTTATCTTGAAGCTTGATCTTTCCGCTTCTGAAACCACCGTTACCAAGATGATGGAAACCAAGGACAGCTACGATACCCCCTACATCAACATTATCACCGAAAACCAGGTATTTACCGATCTTTGTGATGCTGAAATAGCAAAGCTCACCTTCGAGTTTGACGAAACTCTCCTCGATAAATACAGCATGAAAAATTTAAAGAGCATCTAATTTGATACTTTAAAGTCCGGATTAAAAAAATCCGCACTTTTTCTTTATTTTTTTTGCAATTTATCTTGTTAAAACAATATAATATATGTTATAATATTTACAGTAAACTATATTGTGGAATAATGTGGGGAAAATTATGTTTGAAGCAATTTATAATTTGTGGAATTTTATTTTAAGCACTATACTTACCATACGGATCGTGGATATACTCGATATCCTTGCCGTTACCTTTATTTTCTATCAAATAGCAAAATTTTTCAAGAATACCAAATCAACACAGCTTTTGAAAGGTATTCTTATTGTCTTGCTTCTCGTCGGTCTTTCCACAATCTTAAATCTTAAAACTCTCAACTTTTTACTTTCCTCCACACTCCAGTTCGGCGTGCTTGCTCTTATAATTCTTTTCCAGCCCGAGCTTCGCAGAATTCTTGAGCAGTTTGGCAGAAAAGGCGTTAAAATCTTCAAGTTTATAAACATTGAAAACAAGGATTCCGACTATACTCCCGAAATAATCGAAAACGTTACAAAGGCCGTTTTTAACCTTTCGGCAAATCACACGGGTGCACTTATTGCTTTTGAAAGAGAAATTTATCTTAAAGAGATAACTGATACCGGCACCTACGTAAATTCCGACTGCTCGGAGCTTTTACTTGAAAACATATTTTTCCACAATTCCCCCTTGCACGACGGCGGTGTTGTAATTTCAAAAGGCAAGATCGTTGCCGCCGCCTGCCTTTTCCCTCTTTCTGAAAACAAAGATATTTCTGCTGAATTCGGCACCCGTCACAGAGCGGGTATCGGTCTTTCCGAGGCAACCGACAGCGTTATCGTTATTGTTTCTGAAGAAACGGGTACAATTTCAGTTGCAATCAACGGCGTTTTAAAGCGTGGATTTACGCGCGAAATGTTCTACGAGCAGCTTGCGCAGTGCTTATTGCCCGCACCTGAAAAGAAGGATCGCAAATTCTTCATTAAAGGCAGGAACAAAAAATGAGTAACTTTAAAAACTTTTTAAACAACTTTCTTAATAATAACGGCGTTTTAAAGCTTATTGCCTTTCTTATTGCCTTTATCTTCTGGTTTATTGTGGTTGGCATTGAATCGCCCGAAATCGAAAAGGAATACAGAAATATCCCCGTAACGGTTTCACTTGCAGGCACTGTTGCAGATGAAAATAATCTTATGCTTACCAAAACAATAAACGTTTCGGTAAACGTCACCCTCAAAGGCGAGCGTTCTGCCATTGCAAATTTCAGCCGCGAGGATATAAGGGCATACGTCGACTTTTCCGCTGTAACAGTTGCAGGAACCTACAATCTCCCCGTAATTATTGATTATGATAATTCTGCACTTACTATAGTTAAAACGAGCCTTTCCGAAATCAGCAACGTAACCATTGACAATAAGGTTTCACAAAGCGTTGATATCAACGTAATTACAAACGGCTCCGTTGCAGACGGTTATATTCTTGATTCTGTAAACACCTATCCCACTTCCCTTCTCGTTACAGGTCCAGAAAGCATTGTAAGCACCATCGTATCTTCTTCCGTAAGCCTTGATATAAGCGGTATCAATAACACAGCTGTTAAAAATCTTCCCTTTACTCTTTTTGACAGCAACGGCAATACCGTTTCAAGTCCTTTCTTAAGCTTTGATACCGATAAGATAATGGTAACCGCAAACGTTTACAAAACCAAAGAGGTTTCTCTTTCTTACGAGGTATACAACAGTTCCGGCGGTAACGATGCAAGCTTTATTACAAAGATTATTTCTCCCCAGACAATTCTTATTTCGGGCACCGAAGAGGCTCTTTCGAGAATCAACTCTGTTGATCTTGGAAGTGTTGACGCTGCAAATCTTGCAGATTCCGGCTTTGCCGAGGATATTAAATTCACATTGCCAAACGGTATAAAGACCGTTGACGGTACTACCGAGGCAAACGTTTCCGTATATTATGACAATATCGAAACGAGAGAATACAAGGTTTCAATTTCAGCCGATAACATTATTGCTCCCGACGGAAGAACCGTAACCACAAAGACCAAATCTATTACCGTTAAAATCCGCGGACGTGCATCAGCACTCGACACGTTGACTCTTGAAGAAATAAATCCCGTAATTGACGTTTCAGATCAAACAGTAAAGGGCAGTATTTCTGTTGCGGTAAGATTCGATTTACCCGAAAATCTCCAGATTGGCGTTAAGGGTGAATACAAGATTTCGGTAACCATTAAATAATCCGAAGGCAGTATGTTGTTGCATACTGCCTTTAGTTAAAAGGAGTGAATTTAATTGAATAAAGAAATTCTTGCTCCTGCAGGCGGTCCTGAGCAATTAGAGGCGGCTGTCCGTTCAGGTGCCGATGCCGTCTATTTAGGTTACGGAAGCTTTAACGCGAGAAGAAACGCAAAAAATTTCAGCTTTGAGGAGCTTTGTGCCGCCGTGGAATATTGCCACATAAGAGGCGTTAAGGTTCATGCGGCGTTAAATACTTTAGTTACCGAAAAAGAGCTTAACGATGCCAGAAACGACGTTATTGCCGTAGCCAAGGCAGGCGTTGATGCAGTTATCGTTCAGGATCTCGGACTTGCAAAAATTATAAAGGCAACCGTTCCCGATATTGAAATGCACGCTTCCACACAGCTTTCTGTGCACAATATAAGCGGTGTTAACGAGCTCAAAAGGCTTGGATTTAGCCGCGTCGTTTTAGCAAGGGAGCTATCGATAAGCGAAATCGAAGAAATCTGCAAATCAACCGATATGGAAATCGAGGTTTTCATTCACGGTGCGCTTTGTATGTCTTTTTCGGGCTGTTGCTATCTTTCTTCCGTTTTAGGTCAGCGAAGCGGTAACAGAGGACTTTGCGCCCAGCCCTGCCGTCTTGACTTTAAATCAAAAGAGCGAGGCTATGCCCTTTCTCTAAAGGATATGTCGCATATAGATTATATAAGGAAGCTTTCAGAAATAGGGGTTACTTCTTTCAAGATCGAAGGCAGAATGAAGCGTCCCGAATACGTTGCCGCTTCGGTTTCGGCCTGCAAGACGGCGCTTTTGGGAAAAGCGCCGGATTTAAAAACTCTTCAGGCTGTTTTTTCCCGCTCGGGCTTTACAGACGGTTATGCCACCGGAAACAGAAATTCCGATATGTTCGGCTACAGAAGCAAGGATGACGTCACCGCCGCCGCGCCCGTTTTAAAGGAAATCGCGGCTTCATACAAAGACGAATTAAAGCGTGTAGCTATTGATATGACCGTTTCCATTGCCCTCAATGCTCCCGTATGCCTTGTTGTAACCGACGGAGCAAACGAAATAACCGTGTGCGCAGAGGAGCCTTCCGTTGCAATAAACAGAGCAATTACCAAGGAAGACGTTGTAAAACAGCTTTCAAAAACAGGTGGAACGCCTTATTGGATAAACGGCTTAACGGTTAATCTTGAAGAGGGAGTTATCCTTCCCCTTTCTTCTTTAAACACTTTGCGCAGAAGCGCGCTTACAGAGCTTAGTGCAAAAAGAGGAATAAAAAAGGATTATACTGTTTTCCCCTTTTCTTTTTCAACTTCGGTTCATACCGCTTTAAGCAATGAAATTGTTTTAAGAGTTTCGGAGCTTTCACAGCTTGATGATATTTCAGATAACGTTTCGGTTATTATGCCCCTTGACGAAATAAACGCTGGCTGCTTTAACAGATTTAAAAGTGTTATAGGCGAAATACCCACCTTGCTTTTTGGTTATGATGAGGCTAAAATCAAAAACATCATTGAGGATAAAAAGAAGCTTGGTCTTAAATATCTTTATTGCAACAACATTTCCGCAGTTAACATTGCAAATGCCGCCAAGCTTATCGCAATAGGCGGTCATGGATTGAATATTATAAATTCCGAGGCAATAAAGGCTTATTTTGAGCTTGGAGTCAAGGCCTCCCTCGTTTCCTTTGAAACGGGCGTTAAAAACTGCCAATCATTAAAAAGTGAAATTCCTTTGGGAATTTACGGCTACGGTC
>JAZRNU010000058.1:0-12361 GCA_045648325.1 Eubacteriales bacterium
GCTTGGGGGTTCTGGCTTTTAATGGTTTCCTGCGATTTTATTTTGCTGAAGCTGTTTCCCACTATTCTGAAATTTACGTTGGTGCCCTCGGATAAAAGCTCCTTATCTGCAAATGCGGAGCTTGCGGGATAACGGTTAAAGAAGTTCATTGAAACTTCAACGTTTTCGGTGTTTTTGCAGTAAATCGCACTCTTAATGCCTGGCATTGCGGCTCCTGCCATTGTGGTAGCCTTGCCGTTGCCGTTTAGGCTGTTTCCCTCAATAACTATTGCTTTTGCATTTGAGGGAGAATTGAGAACCTGAATACCTGTGGTGTGGTTGTTTATTGAATTGCCTGCAATAAGACCGTCCTGACAGCTTGTAATATAAATTCCCGTTCTCTCATCATCAGAAAGAATGTGGGGAACAGATGGGGTTGTGTCAACGCACATTCCCGAAAGACCGCCGTTTGTGGCTACCCAGCAGCCTTTAACGGTAAAACCGTTTACGTTTTCAAAATAAATGGCATAGCGGTTTTTGGCGTGGTCGCGGTGGTTGTAGCCAAGGTCGGTTGAAGAATCTACCATATTGAAGTTTTTGAAATTCTTAACCGAAATATCAATGGCGTAGTTCCAAACGCCCGAAGAATTCAATACCTTGAAATTCTCGCCGCCGTCAATTCTCAAAAACGCCTCGCCGTCGTTTACAAGGGTGCTTTCAACGGTGGTGTTTATGCAGTTTACCGCGGTAACGCCAACACCCGTCATATGAAGGTGAGAAGCGCGCACGTGTGAGCCGTTGCTGTTTTCAAGGGCAATAGCCCTTGCGAAATATCTTACAATAATATTTTCGGTTGTAACTTTTCCCGTGCCGTTGTAGTCAATAAAGGTGCCGGTGGGATAAAGAGTGGTCTGTGCCTGAAGGAAAGCAACGTGAAGATCGTGGTTTCCGCCAACCGTTCTGTTTGTGAAAAGTGCCTTGTTACCGTTGTTGCTTATGATAAAGGTTGTATTGTGACCTGCACCGATTATCGACAAATCGTGATCGGGAAGCTCAACGGTGCCGTTTATGCGGTAATATCCGTTTCCGAGATAAACTGCGTGCGAAGCATTGAAAGCCTTTTTGAACGCTGCGGCACAATCGGTTGAGTTATCGGCCTTTGCACCGAACCATTCGGGCTTTACGGGAATATCGAGAGTGACAAGACCGTCACCGAAAAATATCTGCGAATAGGGGGCGTATAATGATTCCGACTTGATTTCAATCTTTACACCCGATTTAACGGTTATTTTTGCACCCTCGGCAAAAATAAGCGAAACGTTTGCGGGAACGGTTATACTTGAGGCGATGTAATAGTTTCCGCTTTGAAAAACTATTGCCTTGTTGGCAGAAGCGGCTATTGCCTGACTTAATGCCGCACTGTCATCTGCTACTCCGTTGCCCTTTGCGCCGTACGAGGTAATTCCGTTTGCGTTTACGCCGTTGAATACGAAATCGTCGGCGGTTTTAAAGGCGTAAAGAAGATCTGCTCTGTCCGAAATTGACTCGAAATCCACGGTAATGCCGTGCGATTCGGGCACGGTAGATTCGTTTAAAGCATTGCAGGAGGAAAGTGATAAAAGAGAGGTAATTGCCATTAAAACGGCAAGAAATAAAGAAACTGACTTTTTCATTTTAAATCCTCCTTATAAATTTCCGTCGGCAAAATTGTTGTTGCCGACAACGCCGGAAACAATATTTGCAGCTGCCACAATGTCACACTTGTTTACCGCAATGGTGTTCTGACAGAAAAGAATATTTTGTTTCTGGCTGCTGTTTATCGAAGCGGCGGGCTTTGTGCCGTTTAAAACGTTTCTGAAGATCTTAACGTCGTTTGCGTTTCCAAATGCCACGTCGGCAGCGCCGCCGCAAAGAACGTTGTTCTTAACGTAGGTGCCCGAACGGTCCGGTGTGCTGAACTTAAATGCGTATTCGGCAACTGTAACGGTGTTCCCCTCAACGTATCCGTCGATTACCTGGTCAAAATATATTCCTGCGCGGTTAGCGGCAGAAGAGGAAATTACCGAATCCACAACTCTCATATCGCAAGAGGAGTAGTAGTAAACCGATGCCCTTCCGCCCTTGCCGCCGGTAAAGGTGCAATCTTCGATAAAAACGGTCTGGTTGCGGGTTACGTAAACGTCCTCGCGCTCGTTGTTTTCAGAGGTGCAGTGACTTATGAGAATGCCGTTTGAAACGCCGCCCGATTCGGGAACGTCACAGTAAAGGAAAACGCCGTTGTTTCTGTTTGTGAGATATTCGTAATAAAGGAACATTGAATATTCGCCGATGTTGTAAACTATATCGTTGTTTTCAGCAAGGTTGTAGGAGAAGCGGCAGTTACCCGAATAGGTGTAATAGCAACCCCATTTAAGCCCCGCGATATAGCAGTTTGTCATATCGACTCTTGAAACCTTGGTAAAGTAAATGCCGTAAGCGGTTCTGTTGTTTCCTACAAGGCCTAGGTTGTCAAATGAAACACTTGCAACGGCTGAAGTGGCCTCGCCGTAAAAGCCCTTTACGTTGTCTGCGATTTTAAAGACGGATTTTTTCATGCCGTCGCCCGTAATAAAGGTGTTTACGTTTGAAATCTTCTTCTGATCAAGCCTTACCGAGCTGTTTATAAGATAGGTGCCCTCGGGAACGTAAATGGAAGAACCGTAGTTTACGGCGTTCTGTATTGCGGCGGTGTCGTCGTGAATTCCGTCGCCGTATGCGCCAAACCATTTTGCGTTAACCACGCCGATGCTTGCAAAGCCTGCAAATCCGCCGTTTCCGATAAATACTGCGGTGCCGGAGGAATAAATTTCCTTGCTGTTTACCGTAATAACGGAGGAGTGATTTACAAATGCATTTTTTGCAAAATAGGGTATTACGTTTTCGGGGAAGGTGAGCGAGGAAACCTTATAGGTGCCTGCGGGGAAATAAACTATTTTGCCCGAGGCTGCGGCTATAGCGGCTTTGATAGCGGCTGTATCGTCACTTGAGCCGTCGCCCTTTGCACCGTGATCCTTTACGTTTACAACGCCTTCAACGCTTACTCCCGCACTTAACTTTACGTCATCAATGCTTCTTACAAACGGAGCTGAATATACAACGGTGCCGTTTTTGTAAATGATGTAAGCAACTGCGGTGAATCTTCTCGAATCGTCGGGAATATCCATTAAAACCGCGGTGAATTTCATAAAGCTTGTACCGTCGGTGTCATACCAGAATCTTGCGGGAATGTCAAGATACGAGGTATCACCTATTTTTCCGTTTTCGGTAAAGGCAAGCTTTGCATCTCCCGTAAGCTTATCGGTGGGAATTATGAGAGTTCCCATTCTTTCAATGGTGTTTGCATTGTTTACGTCGTTATACATGCTTACGTTGATGCAAAAACGAAGACCCGGAGAGCCTGCGGTTCTGTACTGCGCGCCGCAAAACGACGGAGTATGCTCGGCGGATACCGAAACGGTGTCGGGAACCGACGTCTCGGCAAATGCCGTGGGTATTGCCGCAAATGCGAGAGGTAAAATCATCACTATTGCAACGGCAATGCAAAATAGCTTTCTTTTCATAATGAGTTCCTTTTTATTTTTTATTTTTGCTTTCGATTTTTCCGAATAATTCCATGCAATGAAAAAACCGTAAGCTATTTTAATTTTATCATATTATATGCGCAAAATCAAGTGTTAAAAAAGCTTATCAAACCGGTAAATGAAGGTAATTTTTTCAAAATTGACGTTTTCCTTAAAATACCACTTGCAAATCGGACGGAAAAGAGGTATAATAAAAACCGAACAAATGTACTAAAGGAAGAACGGTAAATGGAAAAAGTAATTTTTCATTGCGATTGCAACGGCTTTTTTGCTTCGGTTGAAATGCTGAAATATCCCGAGCTTAAAGGGGTTCCTATGGCGGTTGGAGGCAGAAGGGAAAACCGCCACGGCATTATTTTGGCAAAAAACGAGGCGGCGAAGGCGTTTGATATAAAAACGGGAGAAACTCTCGGTGAGGCGCAAAGAAAATGTCCGGAGCTTGTAATCGTCCCGCCGTCTTATACCGATTACGAAAAGATTTCACGCGCGGTAAATGCCATATATCTTGAATACACCGACAGAGTCGAGCCGTTCGGAATAGATGAATCTTACCTTGACGTTACCGATTCCTACCGTCTTTTTGCCTCCACACCAAAGGAGCTTGCCGATACTATAAGAGAACGCATAAAGTGGGAAATAGGTATAACCGTTTCAATAGGCGTATCCTTCTGCAAAACCTTTGCAAAGCTCGGAAGCGATATGAAAAAGCCCGATGCCACCACGGTAATTTCTTATAACGATTTCAAGGAAAAGGTGTGGCGGCTTCCTGTGTCGGATATGCTTTACGTCGGTAACCGCACCGCGTCAAAGCTTTGCGATATGGGCATAACGACTATCGGCGATCTGGCAAAAGCAGATAAGGTGTGGCTCAAGACGCTTTTTGGGGTAAACGGCGAGCAGCTATGCAATGCGGCAAACGGAAAGGATTTTTCAAGCGTTATTGTTTACGGAAAAAGAGAGGCGCAAAAATCAGTGGGAAACGGAATGACCTTCCCCCGTGATCTTTGCACCGAAAGAGATATAAAGGCGGCGGTACAGCTTTTGACCGATACCGTTTGTATGAGAATGAGAGAAATGAATGCGAAAGCAAAAACCGTTTCTGTAACCGTGCGAAAGCCCGACCTTTCGTTTATGTCAAAAAGAGTCACTCTCACAGAGCCTACAGATAGCTTTTTTGAAATATCCTCCGAGGCAATAAAGCTTGTGCTTTTACTTTCGGGTGGAGAAAAAATACGCATGGCATCGGTTTCCTGCGAGTCGCTTTGCTATGATGACGGAAGCTTTTTTCAGCAAAGCTTTTTTGACAATGCCAAAAAAGAAAAGCTTTTGCGCCTTGAAAAAGCGGTTTACAAAATAAAAGAAAAGCACGGCGCGGGAAGTGTTAAAACGGGAAGTATGATGTCCGATCTTACCCTTGAGGGTAAGCAACCGAGCTTTTACAAAAACGGGGTATAAAATGGATTTCGATAAAATATACAAAAAGCTTAAAATTCTTACCGACGCTGCAAAATACGATGCCGCCTGCACCTCAAGCGGCGTAACGAGAGGCGGAAAAAGGGGAATGATAGGCTCTGCCGCCGAATGCGGAATATGCCATAGCTTTTCGGCAGACGGAAGATGCATTTCGCTTCTCAAGGTTCTTTTGACAAACGTCTGCGTTTACGATTGCAAATACTGCATAAACCGCTCCTCAAACGACGTGGAAAGAGCGGCCTTTACTCCCGAAGAGCTTGCCGCGCTTACGGTGGGGTTTTACAGAAGAAACTATATAGAAGGGCTGTTTTTAAGCTCGGCGGTTATAAAAAGTCCCGACCATACCGCCGAGCTTATGCTTGAGGCTCTTACCCTTCTTCGCGGGAAATATCGCTTTAACGGCTATATTCACGTCAAGGCAATACCGGGTGCTGATCCGCTTATAACCGAAAAAATCGGCTTTCTTGCCGATAGAATGAGTGTAAACATCGAGCTTCCCTCCGAAAAAAGCCTCAATCTTCTTGCGCCCGAAAAAAGCCGCAAAAGCATTATTATGCCAATGAAGCAGATAAAAGAGGGAATAACCGAAAATAAATACGATATTGTGAAATACAAAAGCGCCGAAAAATTCGTTCCCGCAGGGCAGTCAACGCAGATGATAGTTGGTGCAACGCCCGAAACGGACCTGCAGATAATGCGCCTTTCCTCGGCGCTTTATTCGGAATATAAGCTAAAAAGGGTGTTCTTTTCCGCATATATTCCAACGGTGGAAGACAGCCTTTTACCGTCGGTCGATACAAAACCGCCGCTTCTTCGCGAGCATCGGCTTTATCAGGCGGATTGGCTTATTCGGTTTTACGGCTTTTCGGCAGATGAGCTTTTAACTGAGTCGGAACCGAACTTTAACGAATATCTCGACCCAAAATGCAGCTGGGCGCTTAATCACCCCGAATTTTTTCCCGTTGAAATAAATACCGCTTCAAAAGAGGAGCTTTTGCGGGTACCGGGCATTGGCGTAAAAAGCGCAATGCGGATAATTTATGCGAGAAAAGCGGCAACGCTTACCCTTGAAGTCCTTTCACGGCTCGGAGTGGTAATGAAAAGGGCAAGATTCTTTATAACGGCAAAAGGAAAATACGATGCCGCGATAAAAATAACCGCAAGACCCTTTCTTGAGAGTATGCTTTCCGACGTTGCTCTTTCAAAAATCGACTTTGTGCCGGGTCAGCTTACAATTTTCGACACACCTGCGACGGAAGGAGTGGTAAAATGTATTACGGGGGAAATGTAGCTCTTATTTACGACGGGAGCTTTTTCGGGCTTTTATCGGCGCTCTGGTTTGCCTTTGAAAATAAAATAACGCCCGCTGAAATAACTGAAAAGCTTGAAATTCTTCCCATTTTTGGTGAAATAACCGTTAAAACCAACGAAAAAAGGGCAGAAAGGCTTTTAAGCGGGATTGACGAAAAAGTGTTTGAAGGCGCCTCGAGAAAGATCTTTGCGGCATATCTTTCCGACGAAGGCGATAAAGAAAAAACAATATACGAATATGTTAAATTCGGGGTCTTGCACGGCAAAAAGACGGCAAGGCTTTTAACCGAGCCGTCGGTTGCAAGGATGGAAAAGCTTTGCAGATCGGTATATAACGAGGCGCATCGCTTAAAGGGATTTTTGCGCTTTTCCGAATGCGACGGCTTTCTTGCTGCCGTAACGGAGCCCTCCTGCTTTGCTTTGCCGCTTATTATCGGGCATTTTGCAAGCAGATATCCCGAGGAAAATATTATAATATTCGATAAAATTCATAAGGCGGCTGCGGTGTCGGAAAAAGGTAAGATTACAATGCGGTATTTGGAAAATTTTGAAATTTCAAATATTTCAAGTGATGAAAACGGATTTTCAAAATTATGGAAAGAGTATTTTAACATTATTTGCATCGAAAAAAGAAAAAACGAAAAATGCCAAAAAACGCATCTTCCCGTGCGATTTTGGCATCAATTAACCGAAATGCAATAACTAAAAATGCAATATTCTGCAAAATACCTTTGACAAAATATAACATAATGTGACAAAAAAATATGTGAAAAATTTTAAGTGGCTTAAAATAACCCCTTTCTTTTTCAAAAATCGTGTGATATAATATATCCATCACAAAACGGCAAGGCGGCAGGAAAATGGAAAAGTTCCGGATTGAAACCGAAGCAGAAATAAGAGGAAGGGGAAATATCGTTTATACACTGACGAGCACCAAGAAGCTCATCGACGGCTGCGGAATGGTGCAGGTTTACGGTGTGCGGTGTTATTATTCCGCATATCCCGAAACCGAAAGACGCATTGACGATATTTCATCAAGCAGGGAAAGAGCAATAGACGTTATAACAAATCTTGCAAAATTCAAGGTGGCTCCCACCGAGCTTGAAATTTCGGTTGAAAGTTTATTGGGATAATACTTGCAAAACGTTAATAACTGTGTTACAATATCATATAGTTGGATTATATATTAACGAAAGCAAGGTAACTGCAAATGAAAATCGTAATAGTGGGCGACGGCAAGGTTGGTTCAAGCCTCGCAGAACAGCTCTCAAAGGAAAATCACGATATAACGATTATTGACAGTAATCCCCAAAGACTTCAGAACGAGCTTGAAAAGCTCGATATCATGACTTTAAACGGAAACGGCGCAAGTCTTGACGTTCAGCGTGCCGCAAACGTAAATGAAAGCGACCTGCTTATTGCAGCAACCTCATCCGATGAGATAAATATGCTTTGCTGCATCGTTGCAAGAAAGCTCGGCGCAAAAAAGACTATTGCGCGTGTTAAAAACACCGACTACACCTCACAGCTTCAGTTTCTTAAAGAAGAACTCGGTCTTTCACTTACGGTAAGCCCCGAGAAGGCCGCTGCACGAGAAATATTCAGACTTTTACAGTTCCCCTCCTTCTTAAAGCGCGATACTCTTGCCCGCGGCAGAGCCGAAATAGTTGAGCTTAAAATAAGCGAGGAAAGCAAGCTTGCCAACACAAAGCTTAAAGATCTCCAAAATATCGTAAAACTCAAGGTGCTTGTTTGCGTTATAGACAGAAACGGAACGGTAATAGTCCCCGGCGGTAACGATGAAATTCTCCCCGGAGATAAAATAACCGTAACCGCAGAGCATAACGACCTTGCCAAATTCGTTAAAAATCTCGAGCTTTCTTCGGCAAAGATCAAAAACGTTATGATAATCGGCGGAAGCCACATAGCCTTTTATCTTGCAGAGGACCTCATTAAGAGCGGCGTTGGCGTAAAGATAATAGAGAAAAACGAGGAGCGCTGCATGCAGCTTGCGGAAAAGCTTCCGAAGGCAATAGTAATACAAGCAGACGGCTCCAAGCAGGATATACTTCTTGAAGAGGGCATAAAGGAGATGGACGCGGTAATCACCCTTACCGACATCGACGAGGAAAATCTCATTATGTCTATATTTGCAAGCAGCATAGGAGTTCCCAAAACAATAACAAAAATAAACCGCACGGAATATTGTGCTCTTTTTGAAAACAAAGGGCTTGACAGCGTTATTATTCCCAAGCAGCTTACCACTGCGGCAATACTCCGCTACGTAAGAGCTATGTCAAATACCACGGGCGGCTCGGTAAGAGCGCTTCACCGTATTGTTGACGATAAGGTCGAGGCACTTGAATTTGTTGCAATGGCAGACGCACCCTATCTGAACGTTTCTCTTTCGGATCTTGAAATAAAGAAGGGCGTAATTATTGCCGCAATAGGCAGACAGGGGAAAATCACCATTGCAAAGGGTGACGACGTAATTTTGCCTAACGATATAGTCGTTGTAATAACACCCGCAGAGCAGATGATAACCGACCTTTCCGCAATATTGGAAAGAATGCCGGAGCAGGCGGAGAATGCAGAATGAATATCAGGCTTGTAGGAAATTACACGGGAAATATACTCAGAATAGAAGCGCTCTTTATGATACCTGCGCTTCTTATTGCCGTTTTCTGCGGTGAAACAAGCTCTGTAATCGGCTTTGCCGCAACCATTGCCGGCGTTATGCTTATCGGCACTCTTTTGGTTTTGATAAAGCCAAAGGAAGAGTCCTTTTACGCAAGAGAGGGTTTTTCAACCGTTGCCCTTTCGTGGATTCTTCTTTCGCTTTTCGGTTCACTTCCGTTTTTTATTTCGGGCGAAATCCCCAATTTTGTAGACGCGCTTTTTGAAACGGTATCGGGCTTTTCCACAACGGGAGGAAGCATACTGAAAGACGTCGAAGCGCTTTCCAAAAGTATGCTTTACTGGAGAAGCTTCAGCCATTGGATAGGCGGCATGGGAGTTCTTGTTCTTATGCTTGCAGTCGTTCCCATGCGCGGAAAATCGGGAAACAACGGTAATTCATTCAAGATGCTCCGCGCCGAAACCACAGGCCCCGTAATCGGCAGACTTGTTCCCAAGGTAAAACGCACCGCGATGATACTTTACTCAATATACGTGGTTCTCACGGTAATTGAAATAATTTTTCTTATCTGCGGCGGAATGCCGGTTTTCGACAGCGTTGTAAATTCCTTTGCAACTGCGGGCACCGGCGGCTTTGCGATAAAAAATGCAAGCATCGGAGCCTACGATAGCTACTATCTTCAAACGGTAATATCGGTATTTATGCTTCTTTTCGGCATAAATTTCAATATTTTCTATCTCCTTCTCGTTAAGGACTTCAAGAGCATTTTAAAAGACGGCGAGTTAAAGCTCTATCTTGGAATAATCATTGCCTCAGTGGTTGTAATTGCTCTGAATACAATGTCGACCTTTAATTCGGTGTTCGATGCCTTCCATCACAGCTTTTTCCAGGTAAGCTCAATAATAACCACCACGGGTTTCTCAACCGTTGATTTCAACACCTGGCCCACTCTCTCCAAGATGATACTCACATTCCTTATGTTTACGGGTGCCTGCGCAGGCTCAACGGGCGGCGGTATCAAAATGGCAAGAATTCTTATGGTGGGAAAATTCTTTAAAAGCACGATTCAGAAGATGATTCACCCCCGAGGAATAAAGCCCGTAACCGTAAATGGCAGAAATATCGACGATGGCGTTGTAAAAGAGGTTATGGGATATATGTCGGCATACGTTATAATCTGCGGCATATCCATTTTGCTTGTAGCAATCGACGGCTTTGACTACGAAACCACCGTAAGCTCGGTAATAGCCTGCATAAACAATATCGGCCCCGGCTTCGGGCTTGTAGGCCCCACCGGCAATTTTGCCGATTTCTCAATTTTGAGTAAGCTTGTTTTGTGCGCCGATATGCTTATCGGACGTCTTGAAATATTCCCCATTCTTCTTCTGTTCACTCCTGCAACGTGGTTCAGAAACAAATAAAAGGCGGGTAAAAGGTATGAAAAAGGTTATAATTGCCCCTGATTCATTTAAGGGCTCAATATCCTCCGAGGAATTTTGCAACATTGCAAAAGAGGTAATAAACGGTTATTTCCCCGAATGTAAAACGGTAAATATTCCAATAGCCGACGGCGGCGAGGGTACCGTTGACGCATTCGTTTTAGCAGTTGGCGGCGAGAAAAGAGAAATAACGGTAAAGGGTCCGTTTTTTGACGATATAAAAGCAACCTACGCCGTTTTAAAGGACGGCACCGCAGTTGTTGAAATGGCGGCGGCAGCATCGCTTCCCATGGTTTACGGCAGAGAAAATCCCCTTATCACAACCACCTATGGCGTTGGCGAGCTTATAAATCACGCTGTATCAAACGGCGCAAAAAAGGTAATAATCGGCCTTGGCGGCTCCTGCACTAATGATGCCGCAACGGGCTGCCTTTCGGCAATGGGCGTTAAATTCAAGGATAAAGAGGGCAAGGAGTTTATTCCCACGGGCGGCACTCTTTGCAATATTGCCGATTACGACGACAGCGAATTTACTAAAAACTATAACGGCGTAAAAATTTCAGCAATGTGCGATATAACAAACCCCTTCTACGGAGAAATGGGCGCGGCTTATATCTTCGGTCCGCAAAAGGGTGCAACTCCCGAAAAGGTTGTAATGCTCGATAACGGACTTCGTCATTTTGCAGAAATTGTTCTGAATAAAACGGGCAAAAACCTTCAGGAGCTTTCGGGCTCCGGCGCGGCAGGCGGCATGGGCGGCGGACTTTATACCTTCGGCGCCACCCTTGAAAAGGGAATCAACTGCGTGCTCGATACCGTTGGCTTTGAGGATATTTTAGAGGGCGCCGACCTTATAATCACAGGTGAGGGCAGAATTGATTCGCAAAGCCTCGGCGGCAAGGCAGTGCTCGGAATTTCAAAAAGAGCAATAGCAAAGGGCGTTCCCACCATTGCGGTTGTTGGTGATATCGGCGACGGAATGGATCCCGTTTACGATATGGGCATAGCGGCAATTTACAGCATAAACAGAGTTGCGGTGCCCTTTAAAGAGGCAAAGAAGCGCTCGAAAAGCGACCTTCGTTTAACCCTCGATACCATTATGCGCTCGGCAAAGCTTTTTGGAAAAATGTAAAAAAAGAAACGCTCGTCATGGGCGCTAAATAACAGCTAAATAGCCGATACAGAGTATTTCTGTATCGGTTAGTTTTTTGCCCTACCATCTTTGGCGGTTGATAAGTGCGCTCTTTTGATAGCATTTTTTAATGAATAATGAAAAATGGTGAATAATTAAGGCGTATACAGGGTTTCCCGCTCAAGCCGCGTGGGCTCCCATTTTCTCAAAGATGAGAAAATGGGGAAAAGAATCTTTTTAAGGGGAAGGCTCCCCTATGCTCGCGAGAAAAAAGAAATAACAAGCCGCCTAACGCTTGCGCGAAATGCAAAAGAGAGCTTTGCTCCTTTTGCTATTTCTTATGCGTAAGGCAAGAAAGCAAAAAACTAAAGGCTTTTGCCTCGCTCGCATCTACCCCTCTTTTGGTGCGAAGCCAAAGCTTTGTTGCGCAGGGTTTCAAAAGGGCGGTAGCCCTTTGGCGTTTAGGGGAGATAGGCGCAAACGCACTATCTTTGGATAATATTTAATCTTTAGTAGCGCCGGGTAAGGGGGGAATCGAAATCCCCCCTTACAAAAGGATTTTCTTTTCCCATTTCTTGTATCCTTACAAGAAAGGCAAGCTCCCGCGGCTTGAGCGGATAAGGATAATACGCCCCCGCGGCGTAAGCGCCCGATGCACCTCCCGAAACTATCTCCGTTATCTCGCTCTGAATATACTGAGCAAGGTCGATTTCTGTTATTGTGCGCGAGCCGATAATTGCTAACTTCATTTTGTCCTCTTTGAATACAT
>JAZRNU010000059.1:0-2776 GCA_045648325.1 Eubacteriales bacterium
ATGCTTCGGGGAACTTCTCAGCCATCTCAGCGATAGGCATGGGAGTACGAACACCTGCAACAACGTCCTCACCCTGTGCGTTGGTAAGGAACTCACCCATAAGACCCTTATCACCTGTAGCGGGGTCACGGGTAAATGCAACACCGGTTCCGCAATCGTCACCCATGTTACCGAATGCCATCATCTGTACGTTAACAGCGGTACCCCAAGAGTAGGGAATATCATTGTCACGTCTGTAAACGTTTGCACGGGGGTTGTCCCATGAACGGAATACTGCCTCAACAGCACCCATAAGCTGTTCCTTGGGATCAGAGGGGAAGTCAGAACCGATCTTTGCCTTGTATTCAGCTTTGAACTGATTTGCAAGGGTCTTAAGATCGTCAGCAGTAAGCTCAACGTCCTGCTTTACGCCCTTTTCTTCCTTCATTTTATCGATAAGCTGCTCGAAGTATTTCTTGCCGACTTCCATAACAACGTCGGAATACATCTGAATAAATCTTCTGTAGCAGTCCCAAGCCCAACGGGGATTGTTGGATTTCTTTGAAAGAACCTCAACAACGTCTTCGTTAAGACCAAGGTTAAGAATGGTATCCATCATACCGGGCATAGATGCTCTTGCGCCGGAACGAACGGAAACGAGAAGGGGATTCTCGAGGTCGCCGAATTTCTTTCCGCAAACCTTTTCCATTTTTGCAAGATTTTCGTAAATCTCGTCTTCGATTTCTTTTGCGATAACTTTGCCGTCGTCATAGTATCTTGTGCAAGCTTCGGTAGAGATGGTGAATCCCTGAGGAACGGGCATGCCAAGGCTGGTCATTTCAGCAAGGTTAGCGCCTTTTCCGCCGAGGAGCTCTCTCATAGAGCCGTTACCCTCGGAGAATAAGTAAACGTACTTTTTGCTCATTTAATTTATACCTCCAAAATAATAATCAAAATTAGTATTTCACTAATTTAATATTATAACATATTTTATATTACTTTTTCAAGTCTAAATTAACATTTTTTTATGATAAAAAAATATTTTTTAAAATCTATCAAAAATAAACAAATAATGCTTGAAATAACTTGAAAAATATACGATAATATAAGTGTGGAATAAATTTTGGAAGAAATTGTTTCATATTAGCGCATTCAGGCACAAAACAAAGAAAATCGGATAAAGAAAGAGGAATGAAGATGATTACTCACGGAAAAGGCATCATGGTTTTCTCGGGCAACGCCTCAAAAGATCTTGTAAGGGATATTGCTGATATTTTAAGCATTCCGGTAGGTGCTTCAAACGTCTCTGTATTTTCAGACGGAGAGATCAACGTATCAATAGAGGAAAGCGTAAGAGGAGCCGACGTTTTTGTGGTTCAGTCAACCTGTCAGCCCGTCAACAATAATTTGATGGAGCTCCTCATAATGATTGACGCCTTTAAAAGAGCTTCAGCCGGCAGAATTACTGCAGTTATTCCTTATTACGGTTATGCAAGGCAAGACAGAAAGGCAAAAGCACACGATCCTATTTCCGCTAAGCTTGTTGCCGATATTCTGACTACAGCGGGTGCCGACAGAGTACTTACCATGGATCTCCACGCCCCGCAAATTCAGGGATTTTTCAATATTCCAGTAGACAATCTTCTCGGCTCATCTGAATTATCCAAATATTTCGTTAAAAAATTCGGTGTACAAAATCCAGACGTTATTTGTGTTTCTCCCGATCTTGGCTCGGTTACAAGAACGAGAAATTTTGCAAAGCGACTTGACGTTCCGCTTGCCATTGTTGATAAACGCAGACAAAAGGCTAACGTAAGCGAGGTCTGCAATATAATCGGTGACGTAAGAGGCAAGAAGGTTATTCTTGTTGACGATCTTATTGATACGGCAGGAACACTTTGCAATGCGGCAAAGGCACTTATGGATATTGGTGGTGCAACAGAGGTTTATGCCTGTGCAACTCACGGTGTACTTTCGGGTCCCGCTTTGGAACGAATCAACAACAGCGTAATTAAAGAGCTTGTTTTACTTGATACGATTTCGCTTACCAATGATAAGCGGTGCGATAAAATCACAATGCTGCCGGTTGCTCCGATTTTCGCCGAAGCAATTTTGCGTATTTATGAAGATCTTCCCATTTCAACTATATTTGATTAAGGTGTAATATGTTTCCGAATAGCAATAAATACAGCGCTTTGGTGGTTGGCCTTGGAAACCCCGAAAGCAAATACGACAATACAAGGCACAACATTGGCTTCAGGGCAGTTGACTATATTGCCGAAAAAACAAAATTTTATAATATCAGAAAGAAGTTTAATGCTTTTGTTTTCAACGATGTAGTCTTAAACGGAAAAAAAGTGCTTCTCATTAAACCGCTTACATATATGAATTTAAGCGGCGAAGCTGTTTCTGCAACCATGAAATATTTCGAGATTAAAAACGATAAGCTTATCGTTTTATGCGATGACGTTTCTTTTGACGTAGGGCAGATAAGAATCCGAAAAAACGGTTCAAACGGCGGTCACAATGGTTTGAAAAGCATTGAACAGCACATTGGAAGTTCTGATTTTTTAAGAATTAAAATCGGTGTAGGTCAAAAGCCTGCCGAATATGACCTTGCAAATTGGGTTTTAGGTAACTTTAGCAGGGAAGATAATGCTGTGTTAGAAAAAACGTTGGATGTGGTTGACGAGGCAGTAAAATTGATTATTGACGGTCAGACCGATAAGGCGATGAATCTTTATAATAAGAAAGCGAGTAAATAAGTGGCTAACAACTCTGTTTTTAACAGTTTACT
>JAZRNU010000060.1:0-10175 GCA_045648325.1 Eubacteriales bacterium
AACCCCTTCTTCTCCACCGATACCGCGGCGGCTTTAAGAGCTGCCGAAATCGAAGCAGACATTATCTTTAAGGCAACCAACGCAGACGGCGTTTACGATAAGGACCCCAACAAATACGCCGATGCCGTTAAATACGATCACGTTACCTTCTCGGAGGTTTTGAGCAAGGAGCTTGGCGTTATGGATATGACCGCCGCCGCACTTTGCAAGGATACCGATATGCCCATCCTGGTATTCAATATAAAGAATCCCGAAAATATTTATAAGGCCGTTATAGGCGAAAAAATAGGAACTATTGTTAAAGGAGTATTTTAATATGGCAAACTACGATGAAATCAAAGCAAAGGTACAGAAAACAAAGGACGCTCTCAACTCTAACCTTTCAACCATAAGAGCAGGCAAGGCTTCGCCCGCAGTGCTTGACAGAATTTTTATTGATTACTACGGCGCACAGACTCCCATTAATCAGATTGCAGCTATCTCCACCCCCGATGCCCGCTCACTTCTTATCACCCCGTGGGATGCTTCGGCAGTTAAGCTTGTTGAGAAGGCTATTCAGGCCTCTGATCTCGGAATCAATCCCCAGAACGACGGTAAGGCTATAAGACTTAACTTTCCCCCGCTTACCGAGGACCGTCGTCGCGAGCTTGCAAAGGACGTTAAGAAATACGCAGAGGACGCAAAGGTCGCAGCACGCGCTATCCGTCGTGACGCTATTGACAAATTCAAGGATATGAAGAAGAAAAGCGAGATCACCGAGGACGATCTTAAAAAGATCGAAAAGGATATTCAGGATATTACCGACAACGCCTGCAAGGATATCGACGCTATTGCCGCAAAAAAAGAAAAGGAGCTCATGGAGCTTTGAGTTACAGTCTTTGGCCCGAGCATATCGGTATTATTATGGACGGCAACGGCCGTTGGGCTAAGCAAAGAAATCTTCCCCGCTCTGCAGGTCACAAGGCAGGCGCAAAGACGATGGAGGATATTATCATCTTTGCCGAAAAGGAAACCGATATCAAATTTTTAACCTTTTACGCATTTTCAACCGAAAACTGGAGCAGACCCGAGGAAGAGATCAGAAATCTTATGCAGCTTTTTGAGCTGCATCTCGACAGGCTCATTGCCACCACCGATAAGCACGACATAGTTATCAGATTTATCGGTGACCGCTCCCGTCTTTCCGACTCCCTTATTGACAAGATGGAGAAATGCGAGGAAAAAAGCGGTAAGAACAAAAAGCTTACCGTTTATATTGCCATAAACTACGGCGGCATGCAGGAAATAACTCATGCCGCAAAATCCGTTTTGAAGAAGGTTGTTTCGGGTGAGCTTTCGGAGCAGGATATTACCGAAAAAACCATTGAGGCAGAGCTTTTTACAAAGGAATCGCCCCGTGCAGACCTTATTATAAGGCCGAGCGGCGAGCAGCGTCTTTCAAACTTTCTTTTGTGGCAAAGCGCCTATGCCGAATTTTTCTTCGACGACGTTTTATGGCCCGATTTTACAAAGGACGATCTTATCCGCGCAAGAGATGAGTTTTTAAAGAGAAACAGACGTTTCGGAGGTATTTGACCTTGTTTATTAAGCGGCTTATTTCCTCGGTTTTTATAATCGTGGTTTTCCTTACTTTTATATTGCTTTCCCATATTCCGTGGGTTTTAAGCTTCGGTGTTGCGTTGCTTTCCGCCTGTGCGATTTTTGAGGCGCTCAAATCAACAAGATACTTTGAGGGCAGATCTCTTATGATCTGCGGCATAATACTTTCGCTCGTTATGCCGTTTCTTGCAAGATTTTCCCTTGGTCACATGCTTGCCGCGGGATACGTTTTTTGTCTTGTAATATTTTTTGTAAATATTATTTTCTTCAAGACCTTTAACTTCAAGCATCTTTGCGTTGTGGCAACGATTTCGGTAATAATTTCCTTCTTTTTCTCAATTATCGTGCCGCTTCGCGAGATGGAGCACGGTCTTTACTACCTTTTCCTTGTCTTTATAAGCGCTTGGATGACAGATTGCGGTGCTTACGTTATAGGCTCACTTTTCGGACGTCATAAGCTTTGTCCGTTAATAAGCCCCAAAAAGACGGTTGAGGGTGCTTTGGGAGGCGTTTTGTTTGCAGTTATAGGAGTGTTTATTTGTACCCTTTGCTTCAGACTTATCGACGTTGCCGATTACAAATATTACGTTGTTCTCCCGATGGCAATAGGTGCCTCGGTAATTTCGCAGATAGGCGACCTTATCGCATCTATAATCAAGCGCACCTTCAGCATAAAGGATTTCGGAAACGTTATTCCCGGCCACGGAGGAGTCTTCGACAGGTTTGATTCGCTCATATTCGTAGCCCCCTACATTTTCATAATATTCAACCTCATAAGCCCGGTATAAAAGCCGGGACTTTTGAATAAAATATCAAAAATATCCCCTTTGAAAGGATGTTTGAAGTTGCTTGAGAAAAGAAAAAAAATAGCGGTTATAGGCTCCACCGGTTCTATCGGCTGTCAGTCGCTTGACGTTGCGGCACACCTCGGCTACGAAGTCACTGCCCTTGCCGCAAAAAGCAACATTGCTCTTTTGGAGGAGCAGATAAGAAAATTCAATCCCAAAATAGTTGCCGTTTACGACGAGGAAAAGGCTTTGGAGCTCAAATTGAAAGTGGCTGATACCTCCACCAAAATCGTTGCGGGTATGGAGGGTGTTATTGAAGCCTCTACTGAAAAAACCGCCGATCTCGTTATAACATCACTCGTGGGAATGATTGGCATTTTACCCACCATTGCCGCCATTGAGGCAGGCAAGGATATCGGTCTTGCCAACAAGGAGACATTAGTGTGTGCAGGCGAGATAATTATGCCGCTTGCAAAAAAGAAGAAGGTAAATATCATACCCGTTGACAGTGAGCACTCGGCTATTTTCCAGTCGCTCATGGGAGCGGGAGAAAATAAAATCAAAAAAATCATTTTAACCGCATCGGGCGGACCGTTTTTCGGAAAAACGAGAGAGGATCTTAAATCGGTCACGCCCGAAAAGGCGCTTAAGCACCCGAACTGGGATATGGGCGCAAAGATCTCGATCGACAGCTCTACCCTTATAAACAAGGGCCTTGAGTTTATTGAGGCATATTGGCTTTTCGGAGTAAAGCCCTCGCAGATTGAAATCGTTATTCACAGAGAAAGCGTTTTGCATTCGGCGGTTGAATTTGAGGACGGAAGCGTTATAGGTCAGATGGGCGTGCCCGATATGAGAGTGCCCATTCAGCTTGCCGTTACCTACCCCATGCGTTACCCCTCGCCCGCAAAGTCGCTTTCGCTTACCGATTACGGAAGTCTTACGTTTTATAAGCCCGATTACAAGACCTTTACCGGTCTTGAGGCGTTTATGAACGCCATTGAGGTGGGCGGCACAATGCCCACTGCGCTTAACGCCGCAAATGAAAAGGCAGTTGAGCTTTTCCTTAAAAGAAAAATAGGATATACCGATATTTCCGATATTATCTGCAATACTCTTATTTCTCATAAGGCTGAAAAGATCACAACGGCAGAGCGCATTTTGGAAATTGAAAAGCAGATAAAATGCGACATTTTTGAAAAATACGGCAAATAACCCAAAGGAGTAGATCACCATAGGCTTTTTATACACCCTTTTACTCATAATGTTTCTTACCGTAATTCACGAATTCGGTCATTTCGTTGCCGCAAAGGCATTTAAAATAAAGGTTACCGAGTTTTCTATCGGTATGGGTCCGCTTTTATTCAAAAAGCAGGGCAAGGAAACTCTTTATTCTCTCCGTTTGCTCCCCATTGGTGGCTTTTGCAAGATGGAGGGTGAGGAGGAATATTCCGACAGTCCCCGTTCATTTTCGGCAGCAAAGGTGTGGAAGCGCTTTATAGTTGTTGTTTCGGGCGCCGCAATGAATTTGCTGCTTGGCTTTATTGCAATAGTTATTACGGTAAGCTGCCTTTACAATCTCGTGCCCACTACCGTTGTTGCAAAGTTTAACACCTTAAATATTCCCGGATACGAGGACGAGGTGCCTCCCGTTTCAAACGCCGAGGGCGGTCTTATGCAATATGATAAAATAATTGCAATAAACGGTGAGGCGGTTACCTTCAGGTCTGATATAAGCTATATTTTAGGGCTTTGTCAGGAGGAAACGGTTGATATTACCGTTATTCGCGACGTAAACCCCGACCCCGAAATTACAGAGCATGAGGAAATTGTGCTTAAAGACGTTAAGTTCCATCAGGTTGAGCAAAACGGCACGAAGGGCCTCATTTCCGACTTTACCGTTTACGGCATTGAAAAGACGTTTGGAAACGTGCTTGATTACTCCGTTAAGGAAATGTTTGGCTCGGTCAAAATGGTTTACCGCACCCTTTCGGGTCTTATTACAGGTAAAATTCCCGTTTCGAATATGTCAAGCATCGTTGGCGTGGGCGGCGCGATAAACGAAAACGTTTCAAACGCAGAAAGCGTTTCCGACGTTATCTTTATGCTCCTTTCCTACCTTTACCTTATTTCAATAAATCTCGGCGTTATGAATTTGCTTCCCTTCCCCGCGCTTGACGGCGGTCACGTGGTATTTCTCATTTACGAGGCAATTTTCAGGCGTCCCGTACCCGAAAAGCTTTATACCGTATTGAATGCGGCAGGATTTATTTTGCTTTTTGCATTTATGATTTTTATAGTGCTTAAGGACGTTTTTTATCTTTTCGTTTAAGGATCTGATTTTATGGCAAGCGCAAAGAAGATAAGAGTTGGTAACATTTACGTCGGCGGCGGCGAAAAGATCGCCGTGCAGTCGATGCTTAACACAAAAACAGCCGACGTTAAGGCGTCGGTGGAGCAGATTTGCCGCTTAAAGGCGCTTGGCTGTGACATAGTGCGTGCCGCAGTGCCCGATTTCGAGGCGGCAGAGGCTATTAAAGAGATAAAAAAGCTTACCGATCTTCCTTTCGTTGCCGATATTCATTTTGATTACCGTCTTGCCCTTGCCGCAATAGAGGCAGGCGCCGATAAAATAAGAATCAACCCCGGAAATATACAAAAGGATAAGGTTTCTCTTATTGCCGCAAAATGCAAGGAAAGAGAAATTCCGATAAGAGTTGGGGTAAACGGCGGCTCACTCTCTAAAGAGCTACATAAAAAATACGGCGGTGTTACCGCAGAGGCGATGGTTGAAAGCGCCTTTGAAAACATTAAAATACTCAACGACTGCGATTTTGACGATATTTGCGTTTCGTTAAAGGCTTCAAGCGTGCCAACAAACGTAAGAGCTTACAGGCTTATGGCCGAGCAATCCGATTATCCGCTTCATCTCGGAGTTACCGAGGCAGGCACCGAAAGATCGGGTATTATTAAATCGGCAGTTGGAATAGGCGCCCTTTTGCTTGACGGAATAGGCGACACTCTAAGAGTTTCGCTTACCGCAGAGCCCGAAAGGGAGGTCCCCGCGGCTTACGGAATTTTAGCCTCGGCAGGCATTCATAAGGGCATTGAAATCGTTTCCTGCCCTACCTGCGGCAGAACGAGAATAAACCTTATTGCAATTGCAAAAGAGGTTGAGGAGCGTTTACTTGGCATAAACAAGCCGCTCAAGGTTGCGGTTATGGGCTGCGCCGTTAACGGTCCCGGCGAGGCGCGTGACGCAGATATTGGCATTGCCGGCGGCGACGGCGACGCTCTTTTATTCAAAAAGGGCGAAATTATAAGAAAAATAAAGGAAGACGAGATTATTGACGTCTTACTTTCCGAAATCGAAAAAATGTAGGATTATTTTAAAATGCAGGGTCAAAAAAGTTTAAACGAAATTTTTAAGGAATACGTGGAAAAAAACGGCGAAACGGAGCTTTTCAATGCCACTTTGCGCCATCATATAGAATTGGTCAGAGCCACATCAAACCTTACCGTTACGGTATGGCTTGACCGTTATATTCAGTCCGAGCTTGTAACCGAAGTCGAGCGCGGACTTGTTGATTTTTATCATTTTAACTCGGTTAAATTTGTTTTGCGCTATAACGAGTATGCTCTTTCACCCAAAAACGTTCTCGATTCGCTTATGCGCATGGAAAACCGCGCCTTTTATGGCGTTTTGGGCGATTCGGAGACCGAGATTACCGAAGGCTCGGTTACCTTCAAATCCTGCCACAATCTTGTTTCGGTTAACGAAAATGAGCTTTCGGGCTTTCTTTCTTCAACCTTTGCCACCCCCTTAAAGGTTAATCTTGTTTGCGATAACACCGTTGATTTTCAAGCGGAAACTGAAAAGGAGCTTTCGGAATACCGAATTTCAGCAAAGGATATTGTTCCCACTTCTTCTGCGACTCCCGTTGAGAAAAAGACCCAGAAGAGTAGCTACAACCGTTTCAGAGAGAAAAAGACGGTTACAGAATCAACGATTTACGGATATAATACCCAGATGCTTGCAACTCCCATAAAGGAGCTTGATTTTGAATCTACAAACATCTGCTTTGAGGGTATGATATTCGGTTACAATAAGGACGAAAACCGCGTTACCAAGGACGGCAGACGTATGATAATTCTCTTTAACGTCACCGACTACACCGGTTCCCTCAAGGTTAAAATATTTGATTACACAGAGAAGCTCGAGGAGGTTCCCTCCCGTCTTAAAAACGGCAGCTATGTCAAGATAATGGGCTCGCTCGAATACGATCAGTTCAAGCGTATGAATCTCATAAAGCCCGTTTGCATTGAGGAGATTACTCCCCCCAAAAAACCCGACGATGCCACTGATAAACGAATTGAGCTTCACTGCCATACCAATATGTCGTCGATGGACGCCATTGCATCGGCAGAGGAACTTGTGAAGCGCGCGCTTGACTACGGTCACAAGGCTATTGCGATTACCGACCACGGCGTGGTGCAGAGCTTTCCCGATGCCATGAAGGCGGCAAAGGGCAAGGATATAAAGATTATTTACGGTATGGAGGGCTATCTTGTCGAGGATAACTTCAAAGAGCTTCGCGAGAAAAAGCAAAAGGTTTCTTATAACCATATAATCTTCCTTGTCAAAAATGCGGCAGGTCTTAAAAACCTTTACAAAATGGTAAGCGAAAGCTGCGTTGACAACCTTTATAAGGCACGTCCGATGGTAACGAGAAGCATGATCTCGAAATACCGCGACGGACTTATTATAGGAAGCGCTTGCTCCGAGGGCGAGCTTTATAAAATGATTTTGGACGGCAAGACCGACGAGGAGATAATCAAGGCTATTGAGATGTATGATTATCTTGAGGTGCAGCCCATCAAAAACGATTACTACCTTATAAGAGGCGACCGCCAGAAGCTTTCGGGCGAAGAGGCGCTTCGCGATATAGTAAGGCGGATTATCCGCATTGCAAAAAACACGGGAAGGCTTTTCGTTGCCACGGGCGACGTTCACTTTTTAAACGAGCGCGACGAAATTTTCAGGCGCGTTATTATGGGCGGTCTCGGATTTTCCGATGCCGACTCACAGCCTCCCCTTTATTACCGCACCACAAACGAAATGCTTGCCGAGTTTGATTATCTTGACAAGGACGATGCCTACGATGCGGTTATAGGAAACCCCGCAAAAATTGCAGAGATGGTAGAGGTTATAAAGCCTATTTCAGATGAATTCTGCCCTCCAGTTATTGAAAATTCGGAGGAGCAGCTTAAGGAGCTTACCTACGGAAAGGCTCACGAGATATACGGCGAGGTGCTTCCCGAAATAGTTAAGGCGCGAATTGAAAAGGAGCTTTCCTCCATTTGCGACAACGGCTTTTCGGTTATGTATATGATTGCGCAAAAGCTCGTTGCCAAATCGCTTTCCGACGGCTATCTCGTTGGCTCACGAGGCTCGGTTGGTTCCTCGTTCGTTGCCTTTCTTTCGGGTATTACCGAGGTTAACTCGCTTAAAGCCCATTACGTTTGCCCAAAATGCAAATATTCCGATTTTGAGCCGAAGACCGCCTGCGGTGTTGGCGTTGATATGCCCGAGGCGGATTGCCCCGTTTGCGGTGAAAGAATGAAAAAGGACGGTTGGGATATCCCCTTTGAAACCTTCCTTGGCTTTGACGGCGACAAGACCCCCGATATAGACCTTAACTTCTCGGGCGAATATCAGCCCGTTGCCCATAAATTCGTTGAGGAGCTTTTCGGCGAGGGTCACGTTTTCAGGGCGGGCACCATAGGCTCACTTGCAGATAAAACGGCATTTGGATTTGCAAAAAAATATTTTGAGGAAAGAAATCAGAACGTTTCGACCGTTGAGGTTGAAAGAGTTGCAAGCGGCTGTCTCGGAGTCAAGCGCACGACCGGCCAGCACCCCGGCGGAGTTATAGTTGTGCCGCGCGACAGGGAGATTACCGATTTCTGCCCCATTCAGCATCCCGCAGACGATGCCGATAACCCGATTCTCACCACCCATTTTGATTACCATAAAATCGACCAGAACCTTTTAAAGCTTGATATACTCGGTCACGACGATCCGACGATGATAAGAATGCTCGAGGATATTACAGGTATTGACGCCACGAAGATTCCCATTTACGACGAGGGCGTTCTGAGCTTGTTTACCTCGAACAAGGCGCTTAAATACGTTAAGGAGCTTCCCGAGGAGGTTACCGACAAAACGGGCGCACTGCTTATTCCCGAATTCGGAACGGAATTCGTAAGAGGTATGCTTGCCGATACAAAGCCCACTACCATCGAGGAGCTTATTCGTATTTCGGGTCTTTCCCACGGCACCGACGTTTGGCTCGGAAACGCAAAGGATCTTATTACCGCCGGCACCGCAACTCTTAAGGAAGCGGTCTGTACCCGTGACGATATTATGATCTACCTTATCTCAAAGGGGCTCCCCCCGAAAAGCTCCTTCGTTATTATGGAGGCGGTTCGTAAGGGCAAGGGCTTAAAGCCCGAATGGGAGGAACTTATGAGGGAAAATAACGTTCCCGAATGGTATATCGACTCCTGCAAGAAGATCAAATATATGTTCCCCAAGGCACACGCCGTTGCCTACGTTACCATGGCGCTTCGTATTGCCTACTTCAAGGTTTATTATCCCTTGCAGTTTTACGCCACCTATTTCTCGGTGCGAGGCGATTATTTTGACAGCTCGGTTATGGCAAAGGGCGAGGAAACGGTTGTTGCAAAAATAAAGGAAATAAAGGCAAATCCCGAAGCATCTGCAAAGGATAAGGACTCCATTACCGTTATGGACGCCGCTGTTGAAATGTACCGTCGCGGCTTTGATTTTGCTCCCATTGACCTTTATAACTCCGATCCCGTTAAATTCAAGGTAATTGACGATAAGCGTCTTTTGCCGCCCCTTTCAAGCCTTGCGGGCGTTGGTGAAAACGCAGCAATTCAGATTGCAAAGGAAAGAGAAAACGGCTGCTTTACCACCATTGAAAGCTTCAGAGTCCGCACCGGTGTTAACAAAACCGTTACCGAGGCTCTTATTGCCGAGGGCATTTTTGGAGATACTCCCGAAAGCTCACAGCTTTCTTTCTTCTGATTTTTCAAAAAACACTTGACATTTTTGTTTTATTGTGTTATCATTTTACTACGCTAAAGCGCTAAACTGTGTAAAGGACGTGTTACCCTTGTCTAAAGTCTTTGGAATTCCCTCAAATACGGGCGATCTTCTTTTCTGCGAATGCGAAAGTCGCAGAGAGCTTGAGCGCCGAATACTTAAGCTTTTTTCCGAATACGGATATAATGAAATAATTACTCCCACGCTGGAGTATTACGAGCTTTTTATAAAGAACAAATCGTTTAACGACGTTGAGATGTTCAAGCTTACCGACTCAAAAAACAGGCTCGTTGTTTTAAGACCCGATTCCACCGTGCCCGTTGGAAGAATTATCTCCACAAAGTTAAAGGGAGCTACCCTTCCCCTAAGACTTTGCTACGACCAGAACGTTTTCAGAGCAAACAGTCTTTTCAGCTTGAAACGCGATGAGATTACCGAATGCGGCATCGAGCTTGTGGGTGCTTCGGGCATAAAGGCCGACATTGAGGCTCTTACCCTTGCAATAAACGTGCTTAAAAGCACCGTTGAAACAGGCTTTAAGCTTGAAATAGGCACTGCAAACTATTTTAACGCACTTACCGATGAGCTTTCCCTTTCGGAGGCTGAAAAGGATAAGATAAGAGGAATTATTGCCGACAAGAACTTTGCGCTTCTTG
>JAZRNU010000061.1:0-1877 GCA_045648325.1 Eubacteriales bacterium
TATTTTGCTTGTTTTGGGAATTGTTTTAGACGCTGCCGCAGGTATTTTGGGTATAGCCGAGTATTACTATATTGCCGCTTTGGGTGCCGCGTTGCTAGTGGCATTTATAATAGCGATTGTGGCAGTAAATGCCAAGGCAAAAGTTGCTGCTCAAAAAAGGCTTGAAGCTTTGAATTCTGCAAAAGAAAAAGCGCAGAAGCTGCAGGGCGAAATAGACTCCCTTTCAAGTGCTCTTTTTGAAAAGAAGGTTAGTCTTGAAGCCATAAAAACAGCTCTTAACGCCAACAAAAACGCCCTTGACGAGCAACAAGCTCTGCTTGAAGCCTTAAAGGCCGAATGCGACAACATTGCCCTTGACCTTCAAAAAGAAAATACCGTTTTAAAGGATTTAATTGCAAAGTACAAAACCGATTTAATTTCTATTGAAGACATTATAAACGAACTTTCGAGCAAGAACGCCACTTTGAAGGAACTTAAATCTAATTTGCAGTTTATTTCAAAGGATTTAGGCGGCATTAACTTTACCGAAGCGGCGGCAAAGCTTGAAGCGTTAAATTCAAAGGATATTGACCTTTCCGCCGATTTTGATTCCCATAAAAATGAATACGACCGTATAATTGAAGAAATAAGCCAAAGCCGCGCCGAAATTGCCACCCTTGCGGCAGAAGGTAAGGTTTTAGCCGAAAAATGCGCCAACAGCGAAGCGCTAAAGAAAAACGCAATTGAACTTTCAAAAATCCTTAAAAGCCAAAAAGAATTTTGCGATACTTTAGATATTGCAAAAGAGGTTTTACTTGAAAGCTTTGCCGAATTAAGACAAAGCTTCGGCTCTAACCTTGAAAAGAAAACCGCCGAGATTTTCGCAACTCTTACAGGTAATAAATACACCGATATGAGCATTTCGAAATCCCTTGAAATTAACGTTACAAAGGCCGATGTTTTTGGCGAAAAAGAGGTTGATTTGGATGAGGAAAGTATAAAGCTGGATTGTATAGTTATTGAAAAGAACGATTTCAGCGGAGATTTCGGATATAAAAACGCAAACGTAATTTACGAGGAATTTAAGTATGCCGTAGATTATGCAAAGGCAACGGGCAAAAAGTATTTTGTATTTACCCGTGAGATGTCCGAACAGATTCTGCGAAGAAGATATATAACGGGAAAGCTTAAAAATGTTGATGCCGAGCATGGCTTTGAAGTTTATTTTCAGCCTGTTCATTGCCGTGCCTCCGACCGCTTCTGCTCCATGGAGGCTTTGATGCGCCTTAAGGAGCCTGACGGTACCTTCATATCCCCTGCGGAGTTTATTCCGATTGCGGAGCAGACGGGAATGATATCCTCTGTTACATGGTTTGCGGTTGAGGAGTCCTGTCGTGCAATTTCCCACAACGATGTACTTAAAAACGTTAACGTTTCAATCAACTTTCCCATGGAACAGCTTTTTCATGCCGATTTTCTTCCCCGACTCAACGAAATTACCGCTAAATACGGTATAAACCATAACCAGGTATGCCTTGAATTTACGGAACGTGTTATGATGGAAGACTTCTCAAAGGCAAAGGAATATATGGAAAAAATAACGGCAGAGGGATATCGCTTTTTCCTTGACGATTTCGGCACAGGCTTTTCAAATTTCAGCTGTCTTCTTCAGCTTCCGTTTGACACGGTTAAAATTGACAGCTCGCTCACTCTTGCGGAAAAGAATAACATAAATGAAAGAAACATCGTTTCTGTGCTGACCGAGCTTTTTCACAGTATGGGGCTTAAGGTTGTTGCGGAGGGTGTTGAAACCGAAAAAGAGGTCGAGCTTCTCGGCGGTATGCAGATAGACCGTCTTCAGGGGTATTATTTCTCACGTCCCATACCCGTAAACGAGG
>JAZRNU010000062.1:0-8418 GCA_045648325.1 Eubacteriales bacterium
AAAATCCTGCACGCAAGTGCGGGATTTTTACTTTTTTCCTCTTACCTCTTCACTCTTACCTTGAATAGCAGGATTTTTTGGGAAGTAATAGGTAAAAAGTAAGAGGTAAGAAGTGAGGTAGCTTTTCGCTGAGGCGAAAAGCAGTTTTATTATAAAGGTTGAAAAGTAATGGCTTTTATGCTATACTAAAACTAACAACACTAAAGGCGGTGGAGATATGAAAAAACTTTTAGCAGTCATATTGTCGACGTTATTGACTTTTTCTCTTTGCGGATGTTCTTTATTGTATGAGTATGTACATCATGCTGTTGGCTCCTTTGATATAGGTTATAGCAAAGCGCTGAAGGAGGCGTTTTTTGCATCTTATAATTGGGATGGCACCACTGATGGTATGAATATTATTCTGCCTGAATATTACAACAAAGCAAAGATAACAGGGCTTGGTGGAAATACAGGAAGAGGTCTTCCTTCAGGCTTTGTCATTATTTTTTCTGATGCGACAAAAGAAGAACTTTGTTCAAATGCCACCCAATGGTCCTATACAAATCACACAGCAAATATTGAAAATCCAAATGTTCAATTTTTGTCTTTTCAATTGCATATCAGCAAAAACATAGATGAAATTACAAATATATCTATGGGCGGAATTGTTTTGGCAGAATACGAAGAAAACGGAGAAATGATTTATAACGTATATGTTTTAACTTGTCGTGTTACTTGCGATGAAAATAATGAAATATTTTATGCGAAAGATGGTAAACTTTATTATAGAAAAAATGATGCGCTTATAGAAGGAATTGTTTACGAGGATTTTGATATAGATGATCATAATAAGGCCTATATAGATCAGCCCAGATGGCAAAGGGCTTTTTAGTAGCATCTTTTTTGTCAACACATTTCAAACGAAAATCCGTTCACGAAGGTGGACGGATTTTTTGTTTGTAGTATTCATTTTTCATCACTCACTATGTGAACCGATTTTCAAATGAATAATGAATAATAAAATCCCACCAAACAAACCTGCACGACGTGCAGGTTTTATTTTTTATCGCTTATATGTTATCTGTTTTCCCGCCACATTGACTTTTCAATGCTTTTGTGCTATACTCATAACGTTAAATAGTTTTCGGGGGTAAAACAGGTGCCTGATTTTAAAAATAAATTTCATAAATTGCAAAAGTCGCATTTACAGGTTTTGGGCGTTTTGCTTTTGCTTTTACTTGCGGCGTTTTTGCTGTGGTTTAATAATAAAACAAGCACGCAGGCTGCGGGAACAACCGTGGCGCAGGTCTATTACGACGGAGAATACCGCATCGGCGACGGAGAGTGGCTTCCCATTGAGGCAGGCCAGCATATTCCCGCATCGCAGGGCGAAGTGACTTTAAGAGTTAATTTTCATCTAATGGCTCCCGACGGCACCCCCATGGATAAATTCAATGGTACCGTTCCGATTGCGTTTTATACAGACCATATAGGACTTACCTTTTATTTAAACGGTGAGAAGGTGCGTGTGACAGACAGTGAGAACCCGATGATAGGTGAGCCTGCCTGCGGTGAGCATTGGACTACGCATAACGTGAATATCGGCGGCACCGATCAGCTTGAGATCGTTGTTTACAATCCTCATGTCTTCGGTAACGAAACCGCTATTGATGAAATGCTTTCAAACGTGGCAATCTGGGCGAATATGGATTTTGAAAAGGATATTTTAAACGCCGCCGAGCCGCAGAGAAATGCGGGTATGCTGCTTATGCTCGTTTCCGTTGTTTTTCTCGGAATTGCGTTGTTTTCAAGCCTTATACACATAAAAAACAGCAAGATTATCTGGGTTTTGGGCCTTCTTGTCTTGTGCGCAGGCCTTTATTTTGCCTTTAGCGCCGACGGCGTTTCCTTTTGGAACGAATCGGTTGTTTCAAACACCACGATCCTTGGCTTTTCAATGATGCTTTATATGCTGTTTTTTGTAATGGCCATTGCCTGTATGCTAAAGGTAACGAAAAAAGTGGGCAACGTTACGGCTGTTGCTTTGGCGACGGTAAATGCCGTTATCTTCATTTTGCCAATCGCAACCGACGTCTTCTTTTACGATACCTATATCTGGTGGATCGCCGCACAGCTTATTGCGAATACCGTAGTTGCCGTTTGTCTTGTAAAAGAGTTTTTCTCCACGTCGGAAAAAATGCGCTGGCTGTATCTGGGCGCGTTGCTTCCCTTAATTGCCTTTGCGATCGACTTTTTCGGAACGTGGCGCGGAATCTGGCGGGGCGGCGTTGCGTCGCAATACGTTTTCATCGCCTTGTTTGCCGTTGCAATGATCATTGTAATCAGACTTATTCCATATAATATCAATGCGGCAACAAAAGCAAAAGAGCTTGAAATGGAAAGAATTGTGCTTAACGCGCAGCTTTCGGAAAGCCGAATTTCCACGATGATGAGCCAGATCCGTCCGCATTTTATTTATAACACGCTTGGAAGCATCGAGCAGCTTTGCAAGCTCGATCCCAAAAAGGCGGGAGATCTTGTTCATAACTTTGCAAAGTATCTTCGCGGCAATTTTGGTGAGCTTGACAATCCCAAGCCGATTTTAATGTCGCAGGAAATGGAGCACGTGCATCATTATATAAGCATTGAAAACGTGCGTTTTCCCGATATGACCTTTAGCTTTGAAATGAAATCAGATGACTTTGAAATTCCCGCGCTTACGGTTCAGCCGATAGTTGAAAACGCCATAAAGCACGGTCTTATGAAGCTTTCAAAGGGTGGAACGATACGCGTTGTTTCCTACGAAAC
Organism: Eubacteriales bacterium; assembly: GCA_045648325.1. GTDB lineage: Bacteria > Bacillota > Clostridia > Oscillospirales > RGIG5299 > RGIG5299. The sequence continues at coordinate 2,791 of JAZRNU010000062.1, forward strand.
CGAAACCGATTATTGCATTTCGGTAGTAGATGACGGCGTGGGCTTTGACACGGGTATGTTGCATGAGGATAGAAATCACGTGGGCTTGAGAAATATTCGCGAGAGATTAAAGGTAATGGTAAACGGCTCTCTTGAAATCGAAAGCACACCCGGCGTAGGCACGAAGGTAGCTATAACAATTCCCAAGAAGGTGAGTAAATGATCGCAATAGCAGTTGACGATGAAGCACTGATGCTCGGCGCGTTGGTGGCGGCTATAAATGAATCTCCCGATATTAAGGAGATATTTGAGTTTTCCGATTGCGAAGAGGCACTTGAATTTGTAAATAATCACTCTGTGGATATTGCGTTTTTGGATATCAATATGCGCGGAATGGGTGGTCTTTCTCTTGCGGAGAAGATAGTTTCGGCATCTCCGAGATGCAAAATAGTGTTTTGCACAGGCTATGAGGAATATGCCCTTCCGGCCTTTAAGCTTCACGCCTCGGGATATCTTATGAAGCCCATATCCGCAAAGGACGTGCAAGCGGAAATAGATAATATAAAGGGTATACGCAAAAAGGAAAAACTGCTCGAGGTTAAGTGCTTTGGCAATTTTGAGGTTTATTCAAACGGTGTGCTGCTTACCTTCAAGCGCTCCAAGACAAAGGAACTGTTTGCCTTTCTGATCGACCGTAACGGTGCGGGAGTTACCGTTAACGAAATAGGCGTTGCTCTTTGGGAAAATGACAAGGACAGGAAATATCACAACTATATTCATCAGCTTTTCCGTGATCTTCGCAACACCCTTGAGGCAATCGGCGCGGAGGATATTTTCAAAAGAAGCAACTATCAGTATTCCGTTAATCCCGACAGGATAGATTGCGATTATTTCAGTTATTTGAAAACGGGAAAGCCTGAATTCTACGGCGAGTATATGCGCCAATACAGCTGGGCAGAGGAAACCTGCGGGCTGCTTTGGGCAAGAAAATAAAATAAACAAGGAAAAAAAGCCGCTTTAAAAGCGGCTTTTTATTTATATTTGTAAGAGGTTTGTCATAGCTTTAGTGGTAAAATAAAAAGATAATGGGTGCAGTGTTTTTAAAGGCACAACTACCCGTTAAAAATGCAAGGAAAAAGGCCGTTTTCAAGGCAAAATACCGGGTAAATAAGCAAAAAACGGCTGTGGCTCCATTGGCGATATTTTAAAAAATAAAATAAGTTTATTCAAGGAGAAAAAAAGATGATCAAAAGCAGAACCGCACAGCTTATTTATCAGACCGTATACGTTACTCTCGGTATTGTGGGATGCATTGCGAGCCTCGGAATTTTCGACAATATCAACACTATCCGTTGGGATTTCTACGTTCATTTCACAAACATAAGTAACTACCTTTGTCTGGGTGTTATGATCTGCTCCCTTATTCAGACTGCAAGAAAAAAGGAAAACAGCTTTGTAACCGCCGCTCCTGCATTGAAGTTTATAGGAATGCTCGGCATTTTACTTACCTTTCTTGTTTTCAACCTTATGCTTGCGGGTGCAGAGGGACGTGACCCCCAGCTCAACTGGAGAGTGGGAAGCCTTCTTTTCCACGTTACTCTTCCTGTTATGTATATAGCCGATTGGTTTTTGTTCTACGAGCGCAAAAAATGCAAATGGTATTATCCCATTCTTTCAATCAGCTTCCCCCTCGGATATGCAATTTTCCTGCTTATTCAGGCAGTTATTTTGAATTTCAATACCTCTGTTCTCATTCCCACTACCACAACTCCGCTTATCTATCCTTACTTCTTTGTAAATCTTGAAACACAGGGACCTACGGGCGTTTTGATGTGGATAGGCATTCTTGCAGTGGTATTTGTTTCGGTTGGATTTTTATTTTTCGGGCTCGACAGACTTGGAAAGAAAAAATAAATTAAAAAAATTAAATCAGGAGAAAAAAATATGAAAAAGGATCTTGTTTTTACCCCCGTTTTAGTTGTTATCGCAGTATTGTTATTTTTACTTAAGGCAACCGGCATGACTGCACATATTGCAATCTCGGTTCTTGGCATTCTCGTTTTGGGAGTATACACCTCAACCACGAGAAAAGAGTGGAAGATAGTTCCCCTCGAAATTATTATGAGAGCATTTTACGGCATTGCATTGATTACCGGTATCGTTATAATGAACGTAAGCGGCATTGCTTTTCTTGCAATCGTACACAAGGTATGTGCAGGACTTTTCGTTGCATTACTCGTTGCATTGCTCGTAATCAAGCTCATTACCAAAAAAGTAAAATAAAAACAGCTTTTCAAAACTCTCAAAAGTCCGACTTAAAGGTTTAAGGGGATAAAATATGCTTTTAAGAAAAACCAATGCGGTGCTTAGCCTGATCTGCACCATTTTGCTTCTTTTCCATGCAATCTTTCAGGCTGTAATGATGTTTACCGCCGGCAATATCGGAAACGTCGCAAAATTTATGTCGTGGGGTTTGTTGGGGCTTATGCTCTTGCACGCCCTTATCTGCATTGATCTTGGCATTTCGGCTCATGAAAACGCAGAAAAACGCAAAAACAGAGAATATCCGAAATTAAATATACCAACCTTTATTCAAAGAATAAGCGGCATATTGCTTATAGTGTTTGCCATACTTCACGTTACGGGTGCAACGGGAATTATGACCCCGCCCAAAGCGGTTCACGCAATTGTGCCTCCTCTTTTCTTTGCGCTTTCGCTTCTCCACGCCGCAGTTTCAACAAGCAAGGCGTTTATTACGCTTGGAATCGGAAATGCAAAAGCAGTTAAGATTGCAGACGTGGCTGTAAAGGTCGTTTGCGGCCTTACCCTTATTGCCGACGTAGTGGGCTTTTATCTTTACAGATGCTGACGGAGGGGAAATAATATGAAGCACGTTTTAGTTATCGGAAGTGGACTTTCGGGCATAACCTGTGCCATAGAGCTTGCAAAAAGCGGAGCCCGCGTAACCCTTGTTTCTCCCTATCCCTCCGAAAGAGCGCAGTCAGTTATGGCGGCAGGCGGCATAAACGCCGCAATGGGAAATGACGACGCTCCCGAGATACACGCGGCAGACACCTTGAAAAGCGGCGGAAATCTTGCGGGAAAAGCGGCTGTTTCAGGCCTTTGCAAAGAAGCACCCGAAATCGTGAGATGGCTTGAGGAGCTCGGTGTTGTTTTCAGCAGAACCGAAAACGGTGAGGTTGCACTTCGTGCCTTTGGCGGTCAGAGCAAAAACCGTACCGCCTATGCGGGTGCCTCAACAGGCAAGCAGATAATGTCTGCGCTTATAAGAGAAGCAAGAAGATACGAGCAAAAGGGCACGCTTACAAGGCTTCTTGGCAGACAGTTTTATTCCGCACTTATTAAAGACAACAAATGCTACGGTGCAATTTTATATAACGAAAAAAGCTGCAAGACCGAAACGGTTTTTGCTTCCGCCGTCGTTATGGCAACGGGCGGTCAGAACCTGCTTTTCGGAAAGACCACAGGCTCCGCACAGTGTGACGGCTACGCCGCCGCAAAGCTTTACGAGCAGGGAGCAAGGCTTAAAAATCTTGAGTTTATTCAGTATCACCCCACAACGGTTGAAACTCCGCAGAAGAGAATGTTAATAAGTGAGGCCGCCAGAGGAGAGGGCGGAAGGCTTTATTATCTTGAAAACGGTAAAAGAGTATACTTTATGGAGGAGCGCTACGGCGAAAAAGGAAATTTAATGTCGCGCGATATTGTTTCCAAATGCATTTACGATGCTCCCTCGCAGGTATATCTCGATATTGCCTTTCTTGGCAAAAATCTCATAAAATCCCGACTTTTCGAGGTTGCAGAGGTTTGCAGTAAATATGCGGGCATCGACGTTACCAAGGAAAGCATACCCGTTTACCCCTCGGTGCATTTCTTTATGGGCGGCCTTGCCGTCGATAAAAACCATAAAACGTCCGTTGACAATTTATACGCAATAGGCGAGTGCTCCTCGAGATATCACGGAGCAAACCGCCTTGGCGGAAACTCGCTCCTTTCTGCAATTTACAGCGCAAAGGTTGCCGCAAGGGCGGCTTGCGAGCTTGAGGAAAGCGATGCTCCCGATTTTGAAAGCTATATATCGGAGCAAGAGGAGCTTCTTTCAAAGCGTCTTGAAGCAAAAAGCCGTTTTTCGGCAGTATATATCAGAAACGAAATAGCAAAGCTTATGAACGATTGCCTTGGAATTACCCGCACAAAGGAAAAGCTTTCCGAGGGAATCAGAAGCGTGGATTATTTCATTTCGGTAAGCGATAAGCTTATCTACGACCCCGACGTATCGCCGTATCTGGGTTACAGCATAGGACCTATGCTTTTGCTTGCCCGCGCAATTCTTACAAGTGCAGAGGCACGTAAGGAAACGCGAGGGGCGCACGTCCGTGACGATTACCCCGAAAGAAGCGCGGAATTCGAATGCTGCTCAATTTGTGATTATAAAAACGGAGAGCACCTCGTTTCTTTTGTAAAGGAGGACGAAGAATGATTGTAAAGATCAGGCGTCAGGAAAACCCCGAATCGTTGCCCTACTGGCAGAGCTTTGAGTATAACGGACCTGCTCACGTAACCGTTTCGGCGGTGCTTGATGCGCTTAACTACACCGACGATCTTTTCGATACTAACGGTAACACGGCAAAAAGAATCCGTTGGGAGTGCAGCTGTATGCAGTCTGTGTGCGGCGGCTGTGCAATGGTAATAAACGGAGTTCCCGCTCTTGCCTGTGCTACCTTTGCCGATAAGGTAAAGGGAAAAGAGCTTGTTTTAGAGCCTCTTAGCAAGTTTCCCGTGGTTTCCGATCTTATCGTTGACAGAACGATTATTTATGAAAACTTAATAACCGCAAAGGCATATCTTGAAGGACTTGCAAAAAGCGATAAGCGTCAGCACGGGCAGCAGTATTCGGTTGCAAAATGCTTGAAATGCGGCCTTTGCCTTGAGGTTTGTCCCAACTACCGCAGAGGCGGAGCGTTTTTCGGTGCCGTTCTTGCAAACGAAAGCTATCTTATAGCAAGTCAGTCAGAGGATAAAAAACCGCAGGTGGTAAAGGAATACAACGATCATTTTGCGGCAGGCTGCAGTAAAGCGCTTTCCTGCCAGAGCATTTGCCCTGCGGGAATTGAAACGATAACCTCTATTATGAGAATGAATCGAAAATAAAAAACATAACATATTTAATATTTGTAAAGGAATGACAGAAAATTATGAAAAAATTAGTTGTAAAAATGAGTAGTCTCGGCCTTCTTAAGGTAAAGATTGTTATAGGTGCCATCATTATGGCGGTGGCTGTAATCGGTCTTCCCGTAGGCATTCTTGTAACAGATGCATCGCTTTTGGCAAACCCCCATCTTCTCGTAGTAGTGTTGGCGGGAATGGCTTTCTTTGGCATGGTTGGCTTTTTTGGCTATATCCGTCCTTATTTGGTTTATAAAAAGGTGCCCGAGGTTCAGGCTGAAACCGATGGAGAATATCTCTATATCCACACCAAAAAGGAAGCAAAGATTCCTCTTTCTGAAATCAGCGAGGCATACATATCGTTTGAACTTCCCTATATATACCAAAAGGAATTTATAGGTGAAATTATAGTAAATATGTTCTCAGAGGAATACGGAAAGGTATATCTCGAAATCCCCGGCT
>JAZRNU010000063.1:0-2277 GCA_045648325.1 Eubacteriales bacterium
GGTGTTGAAAACGATGCTCTTAAGATCGTTACCTGCGGGAGCAGAAATAACTACCTTCTTTGCACCTGCCTGAATGTGAGCCATGCTCTTTTCCTTGCTGGTGTAGAAGCCGGTGCACTCAAGAACAACGTCTACGCCGATCTTGCCCCAGGGGCAATCTGCTGCGTTCTTCTCTGCATAGATTTTGATTTCTTTTCCGTCAACGATGATAGAATCCTCGGTAGCGGATACAGTGTGCTTGCCCTCGCCGTATTTACCTGCGAAGCCACCCTGTGCGGTGTCGTACTTAAGAAGATGTGCGAGCATTGCGGGGCTGGTGAGGTCGTTGATAGCAACAACATCATAACCCTCTGCGTCAAACATCTGACGGAAAGCAAGACGACCGATACGGCCGAAGCCGTTAATTGCAACTTTAACTGACATTATATTTACCTCCAAATATTGATAGCTTATAATATAATACCAAAAAAATGAAAATTTTACAAGAGGAAACGCCAAAAAAATCGTAAAAATTTAAAATATTTTACTCTTGAAAGGAAAATTGGCGGCGATTTCAAGAAAAATACAGCGTCATAAACTCAAAAAAGCCGAGTATAATATTTTAAAAGAGAAAAAATCAATAAAAATTTCAAAAAACTCTCGACAAACGGCTTTAAAAATGAGATAATATATTGTACGATCAAATTATTAAAAGGAAGAAACGGAAATGTCCATTAAAACAGTAAAATTCGGCGGCTCCTCACTGGCAGACGCCAATCAGTTTAAAAAGGTTGCGGCAATCATAAATGCAGACCCCGACCGCCGCTTTGTCGTTCCCTCGGCACCCGGAAAAAGATATAAGGAGGATATCAAGGTTACCGATATGCTCTATAACTGCTATGCCGCAGTTGATACCGATGAATTCGATCATCTTTTCGAGGCAATAAAAGAACGCTTCAACGGTATTATAGAGGGTCTTGGCCTTGATATGTCGCTTGAAAAGGAATACGAGAAGATAAGAAACTCAATGATCCTTCACGCCGGCAGAGATTACGCTGCAAGCCGCGGCGAATATTTGAGCGGTAAGATTCTTTCTTACTATCTTAACATTCCCTTCATTGATGCCGCAAAGGTTATCTTCTTCAGAGAGGACGGCAGCTTCGACAGTGAAAAAACCAACGAGGTGCTTTCCGAAAAATTAAAGCAGTATGAGCACGCGGTTATTCCCGGATTTTACGGTGTAAGACCCAACGACACCATAAAGACCTTCTCAAGAGGCGGCTCCGATATTACCGGCGCAATCGTTGCACGTGCAGCATCCTGCGACCTTTATGAAAACTGGACCGACGTTTCGGGCTTCTGCGCCGCAGACCCCAGAATCGTTGAAAACCCCAAATATATCGACGTAATCACCTATCGTGAGCTTCGCGAGCTTTCTTATATGGGCGCATCGGTTCTTCACGAGGATTCTATCTTCCCCGTAAGAGTTGCCGCCATTCCGATAAATATAAGAAACACCAATGCTCCCGAGGATAAGGGTACCCTTATCGTTGACAGCATAAGAGATAACGTAGGCGCAACCGTAACCGGTATTGCAGGTAAAAAAGGTTTTTGCTCAATTACAGTTGAGAAGGATATGATGAACTCTGCAGTTGGCTTTGGCAGAAAGATCCTTCAGGTATTTGAAAAGCACGGCGTTTCGTTTGAACATATTCCCTCGGGCATAGATTCCGTTTCGGTTGTTGTTGCCGAATCCTCCATTGCAGGCAAGGAGGACGCTGTTAAAGAAGACATCTATGCAATTATCAATCCCGATCGCTTCGAGCTTGAGCGTGACCTCGCTTTGGTTTCGGTTGTCGGACGCGGTATGGTAAGAAAGCACGGTATTTCCGCAAAGCTTTTTGCAGGTCTTGCAGATGCGGGTGTTAACGTAAGAATGATAGACCAGGGCGCAAGTGAGCTTAACATCATTGTTGGCGTAAGTGAAAAGGACTTCGAAAAGGCAATAACCGCCATCTACAATTCGTTTGATGCAAACGGCTTTTTCGACGTTAAATAAATTTTTGGAGGAACAGATCATGTTTTGTAAAAAATGCGGCGTAAGCCTTGAAGAAAACGCAAAATTCTGCGCAAACTGCGGCGCTGAAGTAACCGCAGAGGCAGAAACCGTTAAAGCGGTTCCCGAGAAGAACCCCAATGCAAAATCCCGCCTTGCAGCAGGACTTTTGGGAATTTTCCTCGGCGCTTTCGGTGTTCACAACTTTTATCTCGGATTTACGGGCAAAGCAATAGCACAGC
>JAZRNU010000064.1:0-5840 GCA_045648325.1 Eubacteriales bacterium
TCATATTTTGCGTTTGTTACCATATAGCTTTCGTCATCGAAAAAGCCGATTACAAACTCATCGCCCTCAACTGCACCAAGCTTGCCGTAAGAGGAATAGGTTTCGCACTCCTTTTGCAAAAGCGAGGTGTCTGAAAGAAGGTGGTAAACTGCCTCGGAGGTCTTATTGAAAAGCTCGTTGCCCAAGGGGTTTATAAGGGCGTTTACCGCCTGAACGTCGTAATAATGTGGGTAAAGCTCGCCTCGATTGTTCATGCAGGCGTTTTCCCAACCGTCCATAATAAGCTCGGGATCGAGAATAAAGGTAAAGTAAGAAATTCTCTTTGCGCCGTAGGTAAGACACATATTTGCCTCCCACAAAAGCTGACTTCTCGTAACGTCGGCAACAGACGAGCTGTATTTGGTAAGCAGAATTATAGACATATAGTCAAGCTTTGCGGCAAGACCCTTATCGCGGATAATTTCAAAGTTTGTAAAAAATTCCTTTGTGTGCTTGCCGTTTGCTTTGAAATGGTAATGATCGTAGCAAAGATAACCGGGGTTTACCGTTTCAAGATATTTATCAACGTAATCGTAATAATCCTTTGCCACAAGCTGGGTTTCTTCATCTGCATAGGTGGGGAAAAGGTCGATAAATACTTCTCTGCCCGGGTCAACCTTGTTAAATGCCGCCTTGAGTCTGCTAAGCACCTCAAAGCGCTCGCTTGTGGGCTCGTCGTAAAACCACCAGCCTACAATGTTGTCAAAATCCTTGTAATCATCAACGACTATTTTTGCAAGATTCTCCATTTCCTCGTCGGTCATGGTGTCGCCTATTTTGATTGCGGCGTCGATACGTTTATCCCAAAGAGCCGAGCAGGTAAGGCCGTATTTTTTCATGTGGGCAAGTGCGACCTTGTTGTTTGCCGTGGTGTTGTTTTCAAGAGGCACCGAAGTAAAGCCTGCCTCGGCAATCTTCTTCCAAACGTCCTCATCGAGCACCTGTGTGCCGTGAGGTCCCCAATAATAAGTGATTACGAACTGTGAAAATCCGCTTGTTTTTCTCATATTTTTCCCTCCGCATGATACCAACGTAAATACTGCCGATATTGCCATTACCAAAAGCACAACGGTTGATATTACCCTTTTCAGTGTTTTCATTTCCACTTCTCCATTTTTTTAATTTATTTATCTGTTATTTATATTACCATAAATTCGGTTGATTTGCAAGAAGATTAACCAAATACAAATAAAAATCCACCCAAACGGGTGGATTTTGTTTTTATTTAACTCTGAAGAGAACGCCTTCGCCGCCGTTGGCTTCGAAAATGAAGTTGCCGCTTGCGTCTTTTGCGGTGTATTCTTTCCACGATGCCGACTCGGTGTCGAAATATTCAAGGCCGCTTGAAATATCGCCAAAGACGAGGGCGTTTTTGCCTGCGTCGCCTTCCTCGTATTTTTTGTTTGTTATCATAAAGCTTCCGTCATCGAAAAATCCGATTACAAAGCCATCGCCCTCAACTGCACCGAGCCTTCCGTAGGAGGTGTATGCTTCGCATTCACTCTGGAGCGAAGCTGCATTTGAGGTAAGGTGATATACTCCAACCGAGAGCTTATCAAAAAGCTCATTGCCCAATGGGGTAATTATTTTATTGATTGCCTGAACGTCGTAATAATGAGGATAAAGCTCACCCGTATAGCTCATGCAGGCGTTATCCCATCCCTGTGCTATAAGCTCGGGATCGTTAATAAAGGTAAAGTAAGAAATTCTCTTTGCGCCATAGGTAAGGCACATATTTGCTTCCCACAAAATCTGACTTCTCGTGAGGTTTGCCATATTTCCGTGCTGTGTGAGAAGGATAATCGACATATAGTCAAGCTTCTTGGCAAGAGATTTTTCTCTTATTATTTCAAAGTTTGTGAAAAATGCATTTGAATGTTTTCCGTTTGCCTTGAAATGATAGTGGTCGTAGCAAACGTAGCCGGGATTTACCGTAGCAAGATATTTATCAACGTAATCATAATAGTCATTTGCCTGAAGCTGACTCGAGGCATTCGCATAGGTGGGATAAAGATCGATAAATACCTCGTGCTTGGGATCTATCTTTTTAAATGCCGCAGTTATTCTGCCAAGCGTTTCAAATCTTCCTGCGCCGGGTTCGTCAAAAAGCCACCAGCCAACTATGTTATCGTAGGTAGCGTAATCGTCAACAACCTTTCTAACCTCTGCCTCTAACTGTGCGTCGGTCATTGTGGCGCCGTTCTGAACCATTGCATCAATTCGGGTGTCCCAGAGTGCCGAGCAGGTAAGACCGTATTTTTTCATATAATTAAGCGCAGTCTTGTTGTACGATGCATAGTTGTTTTCAAGAGGCACGCTTGTAAATCCGCATTCGGCTACTTTTTTCCACACATCTTCCTTTAAGACCTGAGTGCCGTGAGGTCCCCAATAATAGGTTATTTCAAACTGCGTAAAGCCGCTTGTTTTTCTCAAAACGTTAACGTAGTTGCTCACGTAGCTGTGACCGCATACGGTGCATTTATAGGTAGTGTAGCCCTTTTCGGTATAGGTTGGAGGTGTTACCGTTTCGCTGTAGCTGTGATCCTTCATTGCAACGTAGTTTGAAACGTAGCTGTCGCCGCATTCGCATTTATAGGTGGTGTAGCCTTTTTTTGTGCAGGTGGGCTTTGTTACAGCTTTTGCGTAGCTGTGAATGTGCTCAGGCTCGCTTGAGGCAGGTTCGCTTGAGGCAGGCTCACTTGAGGCAGGTTCGCTGCTCGTTACCTGACTTGATGCAAGATCTTCGCTTATAACCGAGCTGTTTTCTTCACCGGTTCCAAGGCTGCAGCCAACGAGTGATGCCGCTATAATCAATGCTAATATCAAAGATAATAGTTTTTTCATTTTATCTCCTCTTTCCCTTGATATTTTAATTATAACATATAATTATATTTTTTCAAGTGATATGCACCCCAAAAGTTAGACACTTTTGGGGTGCATATCATTTCGGGGTGGAATTTTTGTTTTTATTTAACTCTGAAAAGCACACCTTCGCCACCCATGGCTTCAAAAACGTAGTTACCGTTTGCATTCTTTGCGGTGTAGGCTTTCCAAGTGGCGGATTCAACGTCGAAATATTCAAGGCCTTCGGTTACGTCGATAAAGGTAAGGGTGTTTTTGCCTGCGTCGCCTTCTTCATATTTTGCGTTTGTTATCATAAAGCTTTCATCATTGAAAAATCCGATTACAAAGCCGTCGCCCTCAACTGCGCCGAGCTTGCCAAAGCCCTCGTATACCTCGCATTCTTCCTGTAAAAGAGAGGTGTCTGAAAGAAGGTGGTAAACTCCAACCGAAAGCTTATTGAAAAGCTCGTTGCCCAAGGGGTAAATGCGAGCGTTTACAGCCTGAACGTCGTAATAGTGGGGATAAATTTCGCCCGTGTAGCTCATGCAGGCATTGTCCCAACCGTCGGCGATAAGCTCGGGATCGAGAATAAAGGTAAAGTAAGAAATTCGTTTTGCGCCGTAGGTAAGGCACATATTTGCTTCCCACAAAATCTGACTTCTCGTGAGATTTGCAGACTTTTCACTGAATTTGGTAAGCTGAACGATTGACATATAGTCGATCTTTGCGGCAAGACCTCTGTCGCGGATTATTTCAAAGTTTTCAAAAAACTCCTTGGAGTGTTTGCCGTTTTCTTTGAAATGATAGTGGTCGTAGCAAAGATAGCCGGGGTTTACCGTTTCAAGATACTGATCAACGTAATCGTAATAGTCGTCTGCCAAAAGCTGATCCTTGGGTTTTGCATAGGTGGGAAAAAGGTCGATAAATACCTCGCGGTTGGGATCAATCTTTTTGAATGCCGCAACGATTTTTCCGAAAACCTCGAATTTATCGGTGCCGGGCTCATCGTAAAGCCACCAGCCGACGATATTATCAAAATCCTTGTAATCGTCAACTATTGCCTGTACCTTGGCTTCAATAGCCTCTTGTGAAAGGTTGTTGCCGATTGAAATAAGGGATTTTACACGGCTATCGTAAAGTGCCGAGCAGGTAAGGCCGTGTTTTTTCATAATACCCAGTATGGTCTTATTATTTGCCACGGTATTGTTTTCAATGGGCACCGAGGTGAACCCTGCCTCGGCAATCTTCTGCCAGAAGGTTTCGTCAAGAGCCTGATTGTTGTGAGGTCCCCAATAATAGGTTATTTCAAAATTCGAAAAACCGGTGGTTGTCTTTATAAGCTCGGGTTCGGTCTCGGGCTCGTTTCCGCCGCCGCAAGATACGGCTGCAAGCATGGTCGATGCCAGCATAGTTGCAAGGAGCATGAATGATAATATGCGCTTGATTTTAATCATCTTGTTTCCTCCAAAATTAACGTTATATGTTATTATACAGTATATTTTTTGCGTTTTCAAGCATTTTTTAACAAAAAAGCCGCCGTGTCAAAACGGCGGCTTTTATTATTACATAAGAGAGAAGTTTACGATTACCTGTGCAAAGATAATTGAAACTATTGAAAGGAACTTGATAAGAATGTTGAGCGCGGGACCCGAGGTATCCTTAAAGGGGTCACCGACGGTGTCGCCTACAACGGCTGCCTTGTGGCAATCGCTGCCCTTGCCGCCGAAGTTACCTGCCTCAATGTGCTTTTTGGCGTTATCCCATGCGCCGCCGGAGTTTGACATAAATACAGCAAGAAGGAAGCCTGTTACCATTGCGCCTGCAAGCATACCCATAATGCCGTTTACGCCGAGAATAAGACCGGTTACAACGGGAACGAAGAGGGCGATAATTGCGGGAGCAATCATCTTGTGAAGTGCCGACTTGGTGCAAAGGTCAACGCAGGACTTGTAATCAGGCTCTGCCTTGCCTTCCATAATGCCGACGATTTCTTTAAACTGACGGCGAACCTCGATAACAACGCTCTGTGCAGCCTTGCCAACTGCCTCCATTGTAAGAGCCGCAAAGAGGAAGGTTACCATACCGCCTACGAAAAGGCCGATAAGGATTGCGGGGTTTGTAAGCTCAAGATTGAAGGGGGGGTTTATGCCGTTTGCCGCAACATAGCTATCAACGGTGGATTTGAATGAAACGATAAGTGCAAGAGAGGTGAGCGCTGCCGAGCCGATTGCAAAGCCCTTGCCGGTTGCGGCGGTGGTGTTGCCGAGGCTGTCGAGTGCGTCGGTTCTCTCTCTTACCTTGGGATCCATTTTGCTCATTTCAGCAATACCGCCTGCGTTATCGGCAACGGGGCCGTAAGCATCGGTTGCGAGGGTGATGCCGAGAGTTGAAAGCATACCTACTGCGGCGATTGCTACGCCAAAAAGTCCCTTTGCGGGGTCGGTAATAGTGCCGCCTGCAAGGAAGAAGGAGCCTAAAACTGCGGCTGATACTATAATAACGGGAGCAACTGTTGATTTAAGACCGAGTGAAAGACCGCCGATCATAATAGTTGCAGTACCGGTTTCGGAGGTTGCTGCAAGCTTTTTGGTGGGTTTATATTCATCGGAGGTGAAATATTCGGTGAAGAAGCCGATAAGAACACCTGCAAGAAGGCCGCACAATACTGCAAAGTAAACGCCGAGGTACTCTTTGCCGAGAATGAACCATACGATGGGGAATACGAAAACGGCTACGAGAATTGCAGAAAGGTTGGTACCGGTACGAAGCGCCTTAAGAAGGGCTGCCTGGGTTGCGTTTTCCTTGGTTCTTACAAAAAATCCGCCGATGATCGAAGCGATTATGCCAACACCTGCAATGAGAAGCGGAACAAGCATTTTGCTTCCCTCGGTAATGCCTGCGGCAGCCATAAGAGCGATTGCGGAAACAATAGAGCCAACGTAGGACTCGTAAAGGTC
>JAZRNU010000065.1:0-8070 GCA_045648325.1 Eubacteriales bacterium
TTTATTTCCTCCATTATTATAATGAGGGTCATTATTTTGGTTATGCTTGCGGGGCTTCTTATCTCGTCGGCGTTTTGTTCAAAAAGCGACTCGCCCGTTTTGGCGTCGATAAGAATTGCAGAGGCGCAATCAAGCGCCGCAAGGCTTCCGACGGTAGCCACACTTTCTTCGGTTGCGGTGTTTTCCCATTCAGAGCCGCCCCCGCCCGCAAATGCACAAACGGAAAACAGCATAATAAACGAAACGGTAAACAGCATAAATCTTTTCATAAAAACAGTTCCTTTCTTTTCTTTTTTAAAAGTTTATGATATTGCCTCTGCATTTTATTACAGTTATTTTGCATATTTTTTATTAAATAAGTGTTGTTTCTTTACTTTTTTGTGGTATAATAAAAATATAATAAATACGAAGGGATTGATACACATGACCATATTTCGTAGAAAAGCAGCATCTATATTCTTAGTTATAGTTTGTTTGCTTTGTTTCACAACAGTCGTATTTGGAGCAAATCGCACCGGTACTGCCGAAGAGATTTTCAAAAGTGCGGAAAACCTTTCTTCATACTTTGAAAAATTATCGATTAAGATCTTTTCCTTGCCGTCTTATCAGTTTTCAGACTCACAGGAAATTGATTTTCAAAAAGTTATCGACAACTATGAAATAATTGCATTTTTCGCTATTGATAGCGAAAAGCACCCGAATTATTACTATTTTACCATTGATATTTATTATTCGGATGGAAACGGCGAAAAGATTTCTTTACCGCAATTAAATTCTTCTGCTCCCTATTTAGCCGTTCCAAGCGAGCTTGTGGGCACTGAGTTTAATTTTACGGTTAAGCTCTATAACGGAAGCAATGAAATGAAGCTTCAGACATTCAAAGGTGCTTTTACAAGAAGTTCCGTCTATCAAGGAGAGGGCAAAGAAGTTTTTTATCCCGCATTTTCAATGAGCAATCCCAACGTTTCCGCTCCCTTAAGTTATTATTACAACCCCGAAACCGATGACTGGCAGACTTCCCCCTACAAGCCTTCATCCCCCTTCGAAGATCCGAGCAGTACAACAGCTTCGGAGCCTTCACCCGTAATTAAAAATTGCGGAAACCGCGGCTAATGCAAAAAATTAAAACTCCTTCTTACGAAGGAGTTTTTCTTATTATTCTTTAAACGGGGTGGGCTTTTTCATAAGGTCCTTGAAATAGTTCATTTCTTCAAGTGCCATATCTGCTCTGTTTTTGGAAATGAAGGCAAATATTATGAAATAGATGCCATCGACCAGGCAGGACATTGCAAGAAGCCAAAGGTTCTCAACGCCATCACCCGTGGTGAGGCAGAAAAGAAGAGTGAGCACAAACCAGAGTGCAAAAAACGAGGTGAGCAATATTCCGCCTGCAAAGGTTATCTTTTTATAAATTTTCAAAAATTTCTCGCCCTCGAAAAGCGACATAAACGCGGTTATAACGAGATAGACCGACGATGCGGTAAATAAAACGTAAATAGCCGTGTTAAATCCGCCCTCAAGTATTTTTCCTATTTCGTTTTCATTGAAAACTCCAAGGTAGCAAACAAATCTGAAAATTGCAAGAACCAAAGTTCCCAAAACGGCGGGTACCTTGAAGCGTGCCTTATCTGACCATACGGCAAGGGTGAGCAAAATTGCCGAAAGGGGCATTAAGAGAAGCTGGAACAGCACTCCGTCACTGTCGGACACGCCGACGTAGCCGATTCGGTACATTTCCATTACGGGGAAATTATAATATGCTATTGCTACCGCGCCAACAGATAAAAGCAAATAGACTGCCGCGAAAATGAGTAACAGTAAATTCTTTTTCTTCATTTTATGCGTTTACTTCTTTTGCTATATTATAGCTTTCAAGATCGAAGGGCTTTTTCATTGCAAGTGCCTCGAAGATATCGAGGTCGGTGATTTTATTGTCGCGCATTACGACAACTCTCTTGCCGATGCCCTTTTCAATAAGACCTACTGCGTAATGGCCCATCTTGGTTGCTATAATTCTGTCCTTTGCGGTGGGGGTGCCTCCGCGCTGAACGTGGCCCAAAATAGTTGCACGGCTTTCAACGCCGGTTGCAGCCTCTATCTTCTTTGCAAGCTCTGCGCTGCCGCCAACGCCCTCTGCTACGATTACGGTAAAGCTTGTTCTGCCCTCTGCAATGTGCTTCTTGAAGGGCTTTACGATATCTTCCTCAAAATCAAAGGGTGCTTCTGCTACAACGATTGCAGATGCGCCTACTGCGATGCCGCTTTCGAGTGCAAGCCAGCCTGCATGACGGCCCATAACCTCGATAACTGCGCAACGGAGGTGAGAAGCGGAGGTGTCTTTTACGCGATCTGCCATTTCCATAACGGTGTCGATTGCGGTATCGAAGCCAATGGAGTATTCGCTTGCGCCGATATCGTTATCAATGGTTGCGGGAATGCCAACTGCGGGAAGTCCTCTCTCGGAAAGGTCGGTTGCTCCGCGGAAGGAGCCGTCGCCGCCGATTACAACGAGGCCGCAGATATTTCTCTTTTTGCAGTTTTCAATGCCCTTTTGCATTGCCCATTCCTCTTTGAATTCAAGACAACGTGCCGAACGGAGGAAGGTGCCGCCACGATTGATAATATCGGATACTGCGGGTAAGGAAAGCTCCTCAAACATATCGTTTACAAGGCCGTAGTAGCCCTCTCTTACACCGTAAACGGTAAATCCCTTTGCTATTGCGGTGCGAACTACCGAACGGACCGCTACGTTCATGCCGGGGGCGTCGCCACCGCTTGTGAGTACTGCAATTGCTTTTTTGTCTGCCATATTTATCATCCTTTGTTGTTGCTTTATATATAATTATACAACATATTTTATTACAAGTAAAAGAAATTTCTGTGAAAATTAAGCCACATTTTTATTTTTTTGCCATTTTATTGCAAAACTACCGACGATTCGCCCAAAATCTGCTTCAGACGGCTTATCAAAAGCTCGTTCGGTTCCACCCTTGCGCCGAAGGCTATCTTCTTTCGCTCGGGCTCGGTTATTACCGCAACGACTCTTGTTTTGCCCTTACTCTCGCAAATAAGCTCCGATGCCATTTTAAATTCGGGGGAGTCCTCTTTGGTAAAACGGAGGTAAAGAGTCTTTTCGGGCTCCGACGAAGGCTCTTCGGCTACCTCCTCGTTTTTCAAAAGCCTTTCAAGCTCGTTTATCATAATCTTCGGCGGCTCGTTTTCTCTTACCGAAAGCTCGCCTCGCACTCTTATTGCAATGCCTGAGCGAAGAATGGCGGCGTATTTTTCAAGCACCTTTGGGAAGATTATTGCTTCAATTCCGCCCGAAAGGTCTTCAAGGCGCAAAATTGCCATTTTGCCACCCGATTTGGTGAGCTTTACGTTAAACGAGGTTACAAAGCCGCAAACGGCAATGCGATCTCTGTCTTTAAATTCGGTTTGTTCTGCTTCTTCCTCGCCGTCGCCCGAAAAGGCTTCGACTATCTCGCCGATTCCAACGGTTTTTATCCGCTTTGCGTCCTTTGTGAAATCGGACATCGGGTGGCCTGTAAGGTAAAGACCTGTAAGTTCCTTTTCCATTGTGAGCTTTTCGATAAGGCTGTATTCGGGCTTATCGGGGTAGTCAACACCCGAAAGGGTCATTCCCTCGCCGCCGCCGAAAAGATCCATTTGTCCGTCGGCATTTTCTCTGCCTGCGCGGGATATATCCGAAAGGATCTTCATATAGGTTTCTATTAGCTGACGGCGGTTTTGCGGAAGCGAATCGAAGGCTCCGCATCTTATAAGGCATTCAACTGCCTTGCTGTTTATTTCGCTTCCTATGAGGCGGCGGCAAAAATCGTAAAAGTCCTCGTATCTGCCGTTTTGCTTTCGCTCTCTTATTATCGACTCAACAAAGCCCTCGCCGACGTTTTTGATTGCGGCAAGACCGAATCGGATATTTTTACCCGAAACGGCAAAAACCTTTTCGGATTCGTTTGCATCAGGCGGCAAAAGCTCAATTCCAAAGCTTTTGCATTCCTCGGCGTAAAGCATGATCTTATCGGGGTTATCCAAAACGCTTGTCATAAGCGCGGCGTAATATTCCTTCATGAAGTGACGCTTTAAATACGCCGTCTGATAGGAAATATACGCGTATGCCGCGGCGTGGGATTTATTGAAGGCGTATTCGGCAAACGAAACCATTTCGTCGAAGATGCTGTTTGCCACGTCGTCGGGTATGCCGTTTCGGCGGGTGCCCATTACCGTTACATTGCCGTTTTCGTCGGTTATTCCCTCAATGAAGTTTTTACGCTCGGCGACCATTACGTCCGCCTTCTTTTTAGACATTGCGCGGCGCACGAGGTCGGCTCTGCCGTAGCTGTAGCCCGCAAGGCGCTGAACGATCTGCATAACCTGCTCCTGATAGACGATGCAGCCGTAGGTGACCTCGAGTATCGGCTTCAAAAGCGGATGCTTATAGACTATTTCATCGGGGTTTTCACGGTTTTTAAGGTATCTCGGAATAGAGTCCATCGGTCCGGGACGGTAAAGCGCGATTACCGCGATTATATCCTCAAGCGTTTTGGGCTTGAAGCTTACGACGGTTTTGGTCATACCGCCCTGCTCGAGCTGAAAGACGCCCTTCGTAAGACCCTGTGAAAGCATTTCAAAGGTGGCCTTATCGTCAAAGGGTATCTTTGCTATATCGAAATCGGGAACGGTCTTTCTTATCTCCTTAACGGCGTTGTCTATTACCGTGAGGTTTCGAAGCCCTAAAAAGTCCATTTTGAGAAGTCCCAATTTTTCAAGGGTGCCCATTGCGAATTGGGTTACGGTGGCATCCTTTGAAAGCATTAAGGGCACGTATTCGTAAACCGGCTTATCAGCCATTACAACGCCTGCCGCGTGGGTTGAGATGTTTCGCGGCATTCCTTCAAGCGCCGCAGCATCGGATATAAGGGCGTTTATATCAAGGCTTTCCTCTGTTGCCTTTTTGAGGTCGGAGTTTGGCATTTTGAGTGCCTTTTCAATAGTCATACCGAGCTCGTTGGGTATCATTTTTGCAACGGTGTCAACGTCCTGATAGGGCATACCGAGAACTCTGCCTACGTCGCGCACCGCGCTTCGCGCCTTCATCGTGCCAAAGGTTGCAATCTGCACAACGCGGTCCTCACCGTATTTTTCAGAAACGTATTTCAAAACCTCTTCTCTGCGGCTTTCGCAAAAGTCAACGTCTATATCAGGCATTGAAACTCGCTCGGGGTTTAAAAATCGCTCAAAAAGGAGGTTGTATTTTATCGGGTCGATATCGGTTATTTTCATACAGTAGGAAACTATACTTCCCGCCGCAGAGCCTCTTCCGGGGCCAACCGGTATGCCCTTTGATTTTGCATAATTTATATAATCGGCTACTATTAAGAAATAGTCAACGTAGCCCATCTTTTCAATTACGGATATTTCATAATCAAGGCGCGCCTTATGCTCTTTTGCTTCCTCGCCGTAGCGCTCGTTTAACCCCTTTTCGCAAAGCTCGCGGAAGTGGACGTTTCTGTCAACACCCTCGGGCAGGGGAAATTTCGGGAGATAGACCTTTTTGAAATCAAGCTCGAGCTCTATTTCGTCGGCAATTTTGGCGGTGTTTTCTATCGCCTCGGGAGTTGCGGCAAAAAGCTCGCTCATCTCCTCGGTGGATTTTAAATAAAATTCGTCGGTCATAAAGCCCATTCCGGAGCCTTCTTCAACCGTTTTGCCGGTTTGAACGCAAAGCAGAATATTCTGAAGTCTTGCATCGGATCTGTTGATATAATGGGCATCGTTTGTGGCAATAAGGGGGAGCGAAAGCTCGTTTGAAAGGCGGATAAGCCCTGCGTTTACCTCCTTTTGCTCGGGATAGTTATGATCCTGAAGTTCGAGGTAGAAGCCTTCCTTGAAAACGTTTGCGTAAAACTCCGCCTGCTTTTTTGCCTCCTCGTAGTTGCCCGAAAGCAAATGCTGCGGAATTGCGCCCGCTAGGCAGGCAGATGAGCAGATTATTCCGCTTGAGTATTTTGCAAGAAGCTCGTTATCAACGCGCGGCTTGTAATAGTAGCCCTCGGTAAAGCCAAGGGATACGAGTCTTATGAGGTTTTTGTAGCCCTCCATATTTTTCGCAAGTAAAACGAGGTGGTTATAGTCGCCCATTCTGCCCGTTTTTTTCTCAAAGCGGCTGCCGTGGGTTACGTAAAGCTCACAGCCGATTATAGGCTTTATTCCCTCTTTTTTTGCAAGATTATAAAACTCTATTGCGCCGTTCATTACGCCGTGGTCAGTTACCGCCACAGCCTTTTGTTCAAGCTCCTTGACACGGGAAATAAGCCTGTCGGTCTTGCAGGCGCCGTCAAGCAATGAAAATTCGCTGTGAACGTGAAGATGAACGAAATCACTCATTTTTTATTTCCCTTTACTGTGATATTTTTGAGGCTATTTCAACGAGGCGGCAAAGTCTTGTGTAAACCGCCGTTTTTGAAAGCTTTGGCTCGCAGAGCCTGCCAAGCTCGATTATACTCATTTCCTCGTTTTCAAGTCTTAAAAGTGCAAGGCTTTTAAGATCGTCGGGGAGTCCCGAAAGGCGGTCGGTTTCCTTTAAAAGCATTATTGCCTCT
Organism: Eubacteriales bacterium; assembly: GCA_045648325.1. Lineage (GTDB taxonomy): Bacteria > Bacillota > Clostridia > Oscillospirales > RGIG5299 > RGIG5299. The sequence continues at coordinate 6,624 of JAZRNU010000065.1, forward strand.
ATTTGCTTTCTCGACGCCTCCTGCGTGCGGCGGGCATTGCCGCTATCGCAATTCATGGTGCGGTTTAAGCCGTTTTGCATATCCTTTTCAATTCGGGCGTTTACAAACTCAAAGTAGCTTTGAAATGCGCCGATTGTCTGAAGCACCGACTCGATATTTTCGCCACCCTTGAAATATATTACCCTTACCCCTCGGCGAAGAAGGGTTTTGGGAGAAAGATCGTATTCGTTAAGAAGGGTTACAAGCTCCTCCGAAAGCTTAAGGCTTGAGGTGGTAAAATCAAAATAATAGCTTTTCTTTGCGGGGTCGGTTACCGTGCCACCCGTCAAAAAGGCACCGCGGATAAAGGCAAGCTTATCACATTCGTTTTGCAAAAGCATATAATTTATTCCGCTTTTTTTAACGTCACCGGGATAAAACTTTTTCATCATTGCCAAAAGCTTTGCTTCGTCGTTTAGGGTGACTATATAATAGTCGTTATCCTTTCTCTTTGACTTTTTAACGTCTGGAGTAAAGCCAAAGATTGCCTTCATATCGTCGCACAGTCTTTTGACAACCGCCTTTGATGCGGTTACCATGCGGAGCTTTTTTTCGGAAAACTCTGCGGAAAACAAAAGCATACCGAAAAGACCTGCGGTCTTGCAGCAGGTTTTCTGGTGTGATTTTGAAAGCTCTTCCTTTAATTTCCCCGAAAAAGTCATTTTTTATTTCCTTACTTTGCTATATCTCTGTGTATTTCGCTTACTGCGTTACCCTTCTCGGAAAGGTAATCGCAAAGAAGTCTTGCAAAGGTTACAGAGCGGTGTCTGCCGCCTGTGCATCCTATTGCTATGTTTATTACCGATTTACCTTCTTCCTTAAAAAGCGGCTTCAAAAAGGTTACCATATCGCATATTTTTTCAAAATAGCGCTTTGAGCAGCTGTAGCCCATTACGAAATCTCTTACTTCCTTTTCAAGGCCCGTTTTGTATTTGAGGTTGTAATCGTAATAGGGGTTGGGGAGGCATCTTACGTCGAAAACCATATCGGCCTCGGCGGGTATGCCGTATTTATAGCCAAACGAGCTTACGTTTATTACTATTTTGTTTTCGCCCTCGGAATAAAGGTTCAAAATTTCCTCCTTTAAGCGCGCAGGGGTGTAATAGGAGGTATCGAGTATTTTATCGGCGTGATCGTAAAGAGGCATGAGGATTTTGCGCTCGGAGGCAATAAGCTCTCTTATGCTGCCCTTTGCGCCGTCTATTTCAAGGGGGTGACGGCGGCGGGTTTCTTTATAGCGCTTTACTATCGTTTCATCGTCGGCATCTATATAAAGAAGGTTGTAATCGACACCCATCTTTCTTATTGCAGAGAGGTCATTTATAAAGGTTTCAAAATCGTTTCCCGAGCGGATATCGGTAACGAGGGCAACCTTTGAGAATTTATCCTGTGAGCCAAGGCATATTTC